>JAYPCW010000001.1:0-1723 GCA_038124905.1 Candidatus Nanopelagicales bacterium
ATTAATGAAATTGGCCCTAATTTTCTCGAAAAACCTAGTGAGTTAAAAATATTAAACCCGCTCTAAAAATTCATTATCGAGTCAGTCACTTCATCTTTAGTTGGAAAACTTGTTTGGGTCCCTTTAGCCTGCACGCTAATTGAGGCTATCTCAACTGCCCGACTTGCTGCAGATTTAAGATCCAAACCATTCGCTAAAAAATGCGCTAATGAGCCTACAAAGCAATCTCCCGCGCCTACGGTATCTACAACATTAACCTTCGGAGCTGGAATGTGAAAACTTTCATTGGCATCAACGATCAGACAACCGCGCTCTCCGAGAGTGATGATTACCGTCTTTACGCCTCTTGCTAACAAAACTTTTGCCTGCTGTTGGGCGTTTTCGAGTGAGTCGGTTTTCCCGTGGGTGAGTATCTCAGTTTCAGTTTCATTCGGACAAAAAACATCCACTAATTTATAAATCTCTTTTGGTAGCTTATTTGTCGCTGGGGCAGGGTTCAAAATAGTTTTTACCCCATGCGCTTTCGCTATTTCCAGAGCAGTTTGGGTCAAGGTAAGATCTATTTCTAATTGACACAATAAATATTTTGCTTTTTTGATTTCTTCTGTTGCCGCTACAATCTCAGCTTTCGTTAAATAGTTATTAGCCCCGCTTACTATTATTACTGAGTTTTCACCCTGATCGGTCACGGTTATCGGTGCTACCCCACTTAATGCTTTATCGGTAAAATATAAATGATCCAAGTTCACATTAAATTTTTTTAAATTCTCAACTGTACCCTTGCCAAAAAAATCCTCGCCTAATTTTGAAATTAACTTAACTTTAGAGCCTAATTTGGCAGCCATCACCGCCTGATTTGCGCCCTTGCCGCCATAACCCATTTGAAACTCATGACCATGAAGCGTCTCACCATTGTTAACAAACCGCGGAACATAACTGATCAAATCAAACATGCAAGCGCCGACTACAACAATCTCGCTCGCCATTGTTAAGCCTTAGGCTTTGCGATGAATTCTTCGGTAAATATATGAGTGCGAATAATGGTAAAAGAGTCAGCATCTGCCCCAGCGATTTCCGCTTCTCTAGAAGCAAAATCCTCTTGCATTTCTTCAAGAGAATCCCAGTAAAGCTCGGCTGTGCCGTCATAAGGTAATTCGCCATCTTCTTGCTGAAAATCCTCAATGCGAACATTGATGACATATCCCTTTAGATTGGGAAATTTCAAGGTGAACAGTGCATGTTCATCAACCCAACGCTTCTTAAATTCATCTCTAGACATACCTGGCTTAGCTTTTAACAAAGCAATTAACTTAACCGGTTTAGCCACTTATTCCTCCCCATATTGATCTTCCTATCTAAACATTAGATGCTCAAGGGGTAAAGGCCAACCAAGTGGCAGGGTTCTCGTTGAGAATCTGCCCTATCTGTGACTCGCTAGTGACCGCTTGAAGCTTTGGCAGATACACCTCGTTAAGAAATCTAAGGCCGGGCTTGCCGCCATAAGCCTCATAGCGGGTACGTCGAGCTAGATCCCCACCGAAAAGAATTTGTCCACAAAAGCCAGCATCTACTAATTCTGCAAATAGCTTCAAATTTCCTAGTTCTGCAATTTCGTTTAGTCTCGCAGCGCGATCAAACCCTAAGTACACTCCGCGGGCTAATAAGTTTTTTAGCTCATTTGGGTCAACTTTTGCATCTGCGTGTGCCAAGCAAACTCTACTTA
>JAYPCW010000001.1:1823-46970 GCA_038124905.1 Candidatus Nanopelagicales bacterium
TGAACGATATTTAAACCAGTCGACTGAGCAATTTTGGCAACCAAATCCGGTCGCCTACCTAACCCATAGGGGGTAGCTTCCAGATAGCCATTAAATCCAGATTCTCTTAGCTCTCGGAATTCTTTTTGACTCTTTTCGAAATCATCCAGATCTTCATTTGGCAATAACGGGGTGCACTGGAAAGCATGCTCGTGATAGTTAAAATTACCCAACTCTTCAGGTTTAATGTCTCTTAAAATCGTTCTAATTATTTTCATTAGCGATATTTTTCAGCTATTTTTGCTAATTCTTCTACTTGTGTGGGGCTAATAGTTAAATCAAATACTTCCGAGATGACTTGAGTCCAGCCGTGAATAAAGTATCTCCAACCGTCGAAAACTTGAAGTTTATGGCTTTCTGCTTGCTCAGTTGCTTGGTGAAAAAATTCTAAACTTCCACGATAATTAAGTTCCCATATAGTGCTCTGTGGAGGAAATTCAACTTCTGCTGGTACTGGTGTTCCAGGAATATCCTTACCCATACCTGTGGCATTAATAATCAAACTTTCAGGGCTCAAAGAATTAAAAGCTTTGACAACTTCAGGCAATGAATAAGTCGATAGATTTAATTTTTCTGTTGGGTACTTATCGCTTATTACTTTATTCAAATGCGCTAATTTTGCTTGATTTACTCCAAAGAATGTCATCTTGCTAGGTTGATCTTTTCGACTGGCTAGATACCAGCCAATTGCCGTGGCTGCCCCACCATCGCCAAAGCACAAAACCTCAGCCCCAGAGGAAAAATGATTTGCAGGTAAAAATTCCTCAAGACTCAAACCAGCAGTAATGGGATCTTTTGCCGATCCAAACAGTCGCCCGTTTCGCACCTTAACCGCAGATACTTCACCACAGAGCGAAGCAAAGTCATCAAAACTTTCAAATAAATCAAAACCTGAATGGTAGACAGCTAGTTTGTGGGTGGTAACCAATGCACCTTGGCAGTCTTCTTTGTCTCTTAGGGTGAAGAGCGCCTGCCTTAATTGTTCTTGGCTTGGATTGATTGGTACATCAATTCCAAAAATTTCTGCATCTAGCCCTAAAGCATCGCCCCAGCGAGGAAACACTCTCATTATTGAACTATTAGCCGTACTAACTCCGATAAATCCAATACTTTTCATAAAACAGGATTCACCGCCGGCTCACCGGATAACACCCGCAAAATATTTGCGACTGCCATCTCGCTCATTTTATCTATTGCTTCATCTGTCTGGGCAGCGATGTGAGCGGTTATTAAAACTTTTTCACGTAAGTTGTCTCGTAGTAGCGGGCTATTGAGCTCATCTTGCAATGCGTCCGCTGCATAAAAATTTAATTTTCCTAAATCAAGCGCATCCGCCAAAGCTTTTTCGTCAACCAAGTCAGCTCTAGCTGTATTTATTATTACTTGATTACTCAAGCATGTAGAAAGCCATGGTGCATCAATAATTTTTTGTCCACCCGGCGCCTGCAAAAGTACAAATTTACAATTATTTTTTATCTCTTCTAATTCAACTTTTGTAGCCCCGAACTTAGAAATTTCATGCGAATTTATATAGGGGTCACTCACAGAGACTTTGGCACCCAAAGAAACTAATTTTTCTGTGACCAAGCGTCCAATTTTTCCAAATCCAATTACCCCCACATGACTCCCGCTAATTTGCGAGCCTCTCACTACTTGCCAATTGTTTTTTAAAACTTTTTGAAAACTTGAGTGCACATGCCTAGCGCTCGATAAAAGCAATGCCAAGGAGTGTTCGGCAACCGCGAGTGAATTGGCACCAGGGGTATTGGTTACCGCAATCCCCCGAGCCTTTGCTGAGGCAAGATCTACCGCGTCGATGCCTACACCATAACGAGCAATTATTTTTAAATTCTTTGCCTCAGAAAGATGCGCTTCGGTTATTTCCGCTACTCCAGCAATCCAAGCTACTGCCACAGCCAAATCTTTTTTTAACTTATCAAGCTCATGTGAAAAATCGCCAACTACGACCCGGTATCCAGCTGCAGCCAATTCATTTTTGAAGTCTTTTTTACCTGAAGAAAAGGAACGACTAGTTACCAAAATGGTGAGATTGCTCAAGTTCTACCCATTCGAGTTGCAAACCAGTCTTCTTGAAATCGATATGAATCTAGAAAAATCTCATGAGCCTCCAAGTAGCGCTCATGACTTTCACGACTTGGCAAAAATTCACGTTTGATTGAGGATAAGTTTGAAGAATCTTCAAACTTCGCTTTGCCAAGCCCAACTAGAGTCGTTACTGCAGCACCTAAACTATTTGCTTCTTCGACGATTGAACGTTGTCTAACTGGTATACCCCAGACGTCTGAGAAAATTTGCATCCAAAGCGCGCTCTCGGCACCTCCGCCAATCACGTCCACTGAGCTAATGCCTCGATTATTTTCGCTAAAGGCTTGAATACAAGTTTTTAGATTAAAAGCAACTCCTTCTAAAACTGCCTTTACTAAGTTTCCTCTTGAATGATGACGTTCAATGCCAGCAAAAACTCCGGCAGCTTTTGGGTTCCAATAAGGTGACCGCTCACCCAATATGTGCGGCAAGAAATACAAGCCGTCAAAAGCACCGGGCAAAGATTCAGCTTCAGCTAGTAACACGTTAAAGCGATCGTGACCACTATTTGGTAAAAGTAGATCTGCAACCCAATGCAAACTAGCTCCACCAGCTTGCATGGTCGCGGTAGGAACGAATTTACCTTCAACCACGTGGTTAAACGTCATCGTGCGCATCTTTGGATCGTGCAGTGGTTTGTCGGCAGATAATGAGATCCAAGAAGATGAGCCCATGCAGGCATAAGCGCCATCCATCTCGTGAATAATTCCCGCACCAGTGGCTGCCATTGGTCCATCTCCACCACCGACTATCACTGGGATGCCAGATAACAGGCCCAAATGACTGGCCGCGTCATTAGTTAACTCACCCAAAATTTGCGTTGAGGGAACTACTTCAGGAAACAGCGCCGGATTTAGCTCAGCCGCTTGCAGAATTCGCTCAGACCAGCTTCCCTTTATTTGATCAAATGCGTTTGTGCTTGATGCATCTGAAAAATCAGTGACCAATTTGCCGGTTAATTTTGCATTCACAAAATCTTTAGCGTTGCAAATATATTTAGTTTTATTAAAGATTTCTTTTTGATTCTCTCTAACCCACATTGCTTTAGTGAGAGAATAAGTGGGATTGAGCTGATGACCGATTTCTTGATAGGCAGATTCCATACCTAATTTTTCGATTAATTGCTGAGTTTGTTTAGTGCTGCGATGATCAGCCCAAATAACAGCTGTTCGAGTCGGGTCAAAATTTTCGTCCAACAGCACCGCACCCATCATCTGACCTGAAATTCCTAAACCAGATATATCTTTTGGATTTGCTCCAGATTCGCTTAAGAGTTTTTTTGTGGCGGCACCAACTGCTTGCCACCAATCCTGAGGGTTTTGTTCAGCAACACCGCCTGAGGCAAAATGCACGGGATAATCAACAGTGCAGTGTCTAATAATTTTTCCGCTATCATCATGTAAAGAAGCTTTGTTACCGGTTGTGCCTAAGTCATGAGCAATGATCATGTTAAATTGAAATCTTTCAACTTTAATTCTCCTTGCTCTAAATAAGCCCTTAGACCCATCCCGTGCTTTACAACCCATTGATAATCATGCCCTGCACTACCGGGATACACAGCTAGAAATTTGTAATCTTTAGTTCCAGTATTTATTGATCGATGCGCCCAACCCGGCGGGATGTAAGCAATTTTTCCAACCTGAACTTCTACCCAAGAGGTATTGATTCCATCAAACATAATCACTCCACCTTCACCTGCTAATCCAAAATAAATCTCTCCTTGTGGGTCTGGATGTTGGTGCCCCTTTGTCATAAAAAGTTCTCCGGCGACGCTTCCAGGTTTGATTGTGGTGATTGATTGCGGTAATTCTCGTGACGTCTCAGGAACTACAGAGGAAACTACTCGATAAATTTCTGGATTTCCATTTGCGATAAGTACTGCAAGGGAGCTTTCATTTTTGAAGCAACCCTGTAAATCGGCAGCTCGCCTCACCAGGGTAGGACCGGTAGGACTCAATGACCCAGATTCAATATCAAATGAAATCTGTACTGGTTCTAAAGGTGGAGTTCGATATTGACTCATGCAGACTTGGTACCTCTGGCTAGTTGTAATTACAACTTATCAAGTAACTCAGGCACCACCATGGTAGGCCAACCCGGTCCATTTTGATTTTTATGCACCACAACTTCAAACTGACTCCTGTCGCCACGATGAATAGCTACGAATCTCTCGATCGGACGATCCTCAGTATCAAAAGCAACACTACGCAAAACTAACACTGGTGCGCCCACTTTTATTTCGAGCGCGCTAGCCATAGCTTCACTGGCAATTCTGGCTTCGAGAGACCTTCGCGTAAGCTGCAACTTAATTCCATGTTTTTCTTCCAGGATCTCGTATACCGATGCCCGAGTTAAATTCTCACTTAGGAGTCTTTCACCAACATCCAAACGTAAATAACTCGTCACCCAAGCCCAAGGTCTGTCTTCAGAATACCTAATTCTTTCTAATTTAATCACTGGTTCATCAGGCTCAATTTCTAAATCTTTAGCTACTGAAATATTTGCGGGAACTGCCTCCAGCTGTAAAACCTTGCTCACAATTGCCGAGCCTCTGCTTTGGGCATCTTGAAATAACCCATATAAATTTGGTGCCAAATGTTCGGTAGTTTTGGGACTAGCAACATAAGTTCCTTTTCCCTTAATTCGCTCTAACACCCCTTCAAATTCTAATTCACTCAAGGCTTGGCGTACTACGGTGCGAGAAACACTAAAATTTTTACATAATTCAAAATCACCAGGTAATCTGTCACCAGGCTTAAGACCATTTTCATTTATTTGCCTGAGTATAATTTGTTTTAGTTGGTGATAGAGCGGAAAAGCACCATTCCGTATTAGATTACTACTAGAAGCATTTTTCATATTTATCAAATTTGAGTTTATACACAAGGGGTGCAGCCCTTACAGCTGCACCCCTTGCTGGAATAATTTAACTAACTCGCGTTAGCGTAAAAATTATTCGTATAGAACAGCTGCGATCTTTGGATCGTCAATGTTCTCTGCTGTGTAGTAATAGAATCCAGTATCAATAAAGTTTGATGGAACTTTACCATCGCGAATATATTCAACTAGAGCTTTTACTGTCTCATATCCAATGCCGATTGGGTTTTGAGTTATAGCACCACTCATCAAACCAGTCTTTACAGCATCAACTTGAGCTGCACCTGAGTCAAAGCCGATTACTGCTAAGTCTCCAGGTTGCTTTCCTAGTTCTTTAAGAGCATTCACAACGCCGATGGCTGAGCCTTCGTTGGTTGCATAGAAGCCCTTTAGATCTGGGTTAGCAGCTAAAATAGCTTTGGCAATATCAGCAGATTTTTGATGATCGCCGTCACCGTATTGGATGCTAACAATCTCAATGTCTGGATATTCAGCAGCAACTTGGTTTACGAAACCATCGCGACGCTGTACACCGGTGGCATTGGTTTGGCTGTGGACAACTACACCAACTTTTCCAGCTGAGCCAATCAACTTAGCCATTTCATCTGCGGCTAGTGCTGCTGCAGCTTCACCGTCGGTACGTGCAATACCAAGTGAAAGAGCTCCTTCACCAAATGAGGCTTCGTCGCCGGCTGCCGCGTCGAACATGTAGACAGGAATACCCATTTCCTTCGCCTTTTCAAGCAATGGAAGTGGAGCTTCTGGGTCAAGCGATGCATAGCCGATTCCGTCGACACCACGATCAATTGCAGCTTGCAATTGCTCAAGTTGCTTATCAACTTGTGATTCGCTTTCTGGGCCTTCGAAGGTAATTTCCACACCAAACTCATCTGCTGCATTTTGTGCGCCTAAGCCCACTGCTTGCCAGAACTGATGCTGGAAACCTTTGGAAACCATTGCGATTTGTAGGGTTTCACCTGATCCGCTGTCGGATGAACCAGATCCACCCGAGCTGCTGGTTCCGCTACTGCACGCACTCAAAGCGAGCATCAAAGCAATACCGGATGCCACGAGAACAGAAGATTTTCTTCTTAGTCTCAACTTAACTCCTTCTCCTTCAGCAACTTGCTGTAATGACAACCCTATAACTCTGCAGGGTAGACATGGCTATAGTTAACTAAAATCGTTACCGTCTTGTTAGATTTGTCCGATCCATTGAGACGGATGTTGCGTATGAGCCTGGAAGGTGAGACTTAAATGCCAAATTTACTAGGAGTTCACGCCCTAGTTTGGGCAGGTGGCTGGAGCGAATCTGAGGTGAGAACTGCCGTAGCTAGCACAAAAAATGCAGGCTACGACCTTATAGAAATTCCTGCGCTGAGCCCAACTGATATCGACCCAATTTTCACCAAGAAAATCTTGGATGAATACCAAGTTAAAAGCTCATGTTCACTAGGTCTCACTTTCGATGCTGACTTGAACAATGAAGATGAGAATGTAGTTGGGCGAGGCGAGGCAAGACTGCTTCAGGCCTTAGATCTAGTTAGGAAATTAGAAGGCGAGTATTTAGGAGGGGTGATATTTAGTGCTTTAGGTAAATACTTAAATCCTCCCACCGCTAAAGCTCGTGCAAATGTAGTCGCTGCATTAAAAAGACTGGCTAAGCAAGCCAAAAAAGATGGCATCACACTCGGACTTGAAGTTGTAAACCGATACGAAAGCAATTTATTGAACACTGGCAGGAGTGCGCTTGACTTGATTAATGAAATAGGTGAATCTAATGTTGTCGTACATTTAGATACCTACCATATGAACATCGAAGAAATGAATATGTTTGATCCGGTTATCGAAGTCCAGGAAAAACTTGGTTATGTTCATATTGGTGCCAATCATCGAGGTTTCTTAGATCAAAAGGGAATGATTGATTTTGACAACTTTTTTAAAGCGTTAGCACAAGTTAATTACCAAGGAGTAATTACATTTGAAAGTTTTTCTTCTGCCATTGTCAGCAAAGATCTTTCCAACACGCTATGCATTTGGCGCAACTTATGGGAAGACAATCAAGCGCTAGCTATTGGGGCACGAGAATTTATCGAAGAAAAACTGCAAGCTGTAGGAATGAGATGAAAGCAGTTGTATTAAATGATTTTAATGATTTAGTGCTAACTAAATTGCCTACTCCTAGTCCTGGGCCGGGCGAGGTGCTAATTCAAGTTTTAGCTTGTGGGATTTGTGGAACAGATCGACATATCTACAAGGGTGAATACCCCTCCAAAAAACCTGTAGTACTTGGACATGAATTTGGAGGTCGCATCACTTCGCTCGGTAGTGAGGTAAGCGAGTTCAAAATCGGAGACTTAGTATCCGTTGATCCCAATATAGTTTGTGGACGTTGTGATGACTGCCTTGCCAAAAGGACAGCGTTCTGCCCCAAACTGACAGCGCTAGGGGTAAACACGCATGGTGGCTTGGCTGAGTATGCCTTAGTTCCAAGAACTCAAATTTACAAAGTGCCAGAAAATTTAAATCCAAATTATTTGGCTTTTATTGAGCCCTTAGCCTGCACTATAAGAGGTTTTGACCTAGGCAACTTGCAAGGCGGCGAAAAGGTAGCAATTCTTGGCGGTGGCGTTATTGGTCTACTTGCGGTGCAACTAGCAAAGTTGGCCAAAGCGAAAGAAATTATTTTAATAACTCGGCAGAGTGCCCGCCGTAAAACAGCATTAAAAATTGGTGCAACTCGCGCTATTGATCCCAATCAAGAAGATGTAATCAAAGTAGTAAAAGGCATGGACGTCAGTTTCGAATGTGCAGGAGCTACGGCAACCTTTAAGCAAGCACAGCAAATAACTCGCCGAGGTGGTTCAATAATCGTTCTAGGATTAACCGCTCAAGGCGTAGAGGTGCCGATCAGTCCATTTGATCTCGTAATTAACGAACACAAGATTCAGGGCTCGTACCTTAATCCTCACACCCAACAGCGGGCAGCCGAATTAGTAGCAAGTGGAAAATTGCAACTCGAGCCTTTAATTTCTAAGGTTGTGCCGCTAGATCAAGTTCCCAACCTGTTAGCTGCTGACCCAGGACAGGGCGATATTAAATATATTGTCTCAAGTCAGGCCGGAGCGAAACTAAATCAGGCGTAATTTCAGAAAGACTCTTTACCCCTAGTAGTTTCATAGAAGTTTCCATTTCTAATTTAAAAATGTCAACCAACTTTTGCACACCTGGCTTTCCCCCGGCCATTAAGCCATACAAATACGCACGACCCAACATCACACCAGTTGCGCCAAAACCAATGGCAGCCAAAACGTCGGTAGAACTCATAACGCCACCATCTATATAAACTTCCATTTTTTTACCAACCGCTTTAACCATTTCTGGCAAAGTTTCAAGCGGGACCGTTCCTCGATCCATTTGCCGGCCACCATGATTAGAAATCACTATTGCGTCGACACCATATTTGACTAGCTCCTTGGCGTCATCAACTCGTTGCACACCTTTAACCACTAATGGACCACCCCAAGTGTCTTTTAGCCACTTTATGTCTTTCATCGTGACACTTGGATCAAATATCTTTTTCGATAATTCAAACAAAGGTGCGTCATAGCCCCTAAAAGTGGCAAACTCTAATGGTGGTGTCGTTAATAAATTACCCCACCACTTTGGCTTAGTCGCCATATCTAAAAAGGTCTTTGCTTTGATTTTAGGCGGCACGGTTAATCCATTTTTACTGTCTTTTGGTCTTTGCCCGCTAATTGGAGTATCTACAGTGAGAATCAATGCCTCAAAACCATCGCGCCGGGCATCTTCAATGAACTTTTTACTTTGTTCTCGATCATTCCATAAATAAAGTTGAAACCAACGGCGAACATCTGGCACAGCACTGGCTAATTCGCTTGTTGACGTGGTTCCCATTGTGGATAGTGAGTAGACCAAATCATTTTCAAGAGCTACCTCTGCGACAGCAGGCTCCCCTAAGTAATGCATCATGCGTGAATAGCCAGTTGGGGCAAAAATTATCGGCATGGCCGCTTTTTTACCCAAAATTTTTTGGCTGTAATCAATCTGACTCACGTTTCTTAAAACTCTTGGTTTGAATTCAACTCGCTTAAATGCATCTTTCGCTCTTTGTAAACTGATTTCTTCTAGCGCCGCACCATCTACGTAGTCAAAAACAGATCTGGGCACCCGTTTTTTTGCTACCGCTCTTAAGTCTTCTGCACTAAAACAAGCTTCGAGCTTGCGATCCTTCCTTTCAAACATAGATGAAAAACTCCAGCCCAACAAAGGCTTAATACTTTTCCAGCGAGGAAACTGTCGCTTGATCACCATTTATTTAGACATCCAATTTGTAAGAGTTTATTGCGGTCTTCGACCAGAAATATTCTTTCTCATCTTTGCTCAATTGGCTAGTTAAACTTTCAGCGATATTAATCACCTGTGAATAAGACGCCGCAAGTAGGCAAACTGGCCAATCAGAACCGAACATCAACCTTTTAGGTCCAAAAGCATCTAATAACACCTCAACATAAGGCCTAAAGTCATCAAGTGTCCAATTCTTCCAATCAGCTTCGGTGACCATGCCAGAGATTTTCACTGCAAGATTTTCTTGTTTTGCCAAAGTTTTCATATTGCTGGCCCAAGGCTCCAGCTCTCCTTTGGCAATATACGGCTTCGAAATATGGTTCAGCACAAAGTAAGTATCTGGACATTCATTAACCGCTCTTATAGCCGATGCTAACTGAGGAGGCAAAGTAAGTAAATCGTAGGTTAAATTTTTTACTCCTAAATATTTAAGGTTCTTAATTACCTCTGGGCGTTCAAGCCATTTATTATCAGATTTTTGTTGAACTTGATCCCTAATAGCAACCAGCTTTTTGCTCCCCGGGTGTGCCAAATATTCAGATAATTGACTGTGTATATCTTGCTCCAAATCTAACCAGCCCACCACGCCTGCGACTTTTGGATTCGTCGCTGCGATCTCTAAAAATTCAGGTGTTTCTTCAGGCACGGTGACAGTTTGAACTAACACTGTGTAATCGATCCGATTTTGAGCCAATTCCGGCTCGAAGTCCTTCATTAAAATGGTTTTATTAATCGGATCAAAATCGGGTGAAGTCATCCAATCCTGTGCTCGGACAGAAAGATCCCAAACATGATGGTGAGAGTCAATTCTCACGACTAACCTTTTGCCACAATGTTCTTTAGTTCTTTGCCTTGAGCTAACAGTTCTAACTGACTCTTTACTAACTTTCTAATCCGCGGCTCGAAAGCCGTTGAGTTACCTCCAACGTGCGGCACGATAAATGCATTTTCTTGCTTCCATAAAGCGTGTTCGCTTGGCAAAGGCTCGGGGTCCGTCACATCGACCGCAGCGAAGATGCGTTTTTTTGCTAACTCACTTACCAAAGCATCAGTGTCGACAATTACGCCCCGCGCCACATTCACAAGTAGCGCGCCATCTTTCAAGAGTGAAAGTCTCTTTGCGTTAAATAATTTCACAGATTGGGCGTTAGCTGGCAATATCAAAACCACCACATCAAAGGTAGGCAAAAATTCATCTAACTCAGATATTTGCTTAGCGCCGTCGCTACCGGAGCGATTAAAGGCTGTTAACTCAACTTCAAAAGGCTCAATCATCTGGGCAAACTTTTTACCGATCGATCCATAGCCAACTAGGCCAACTCTTTTACCAGCCAGCGAATGCAAGCGTTTGTGATCCCAGGTAGCACTCTGTTGCATCTTGAAAAAATGCGGAAACCCTCTTAGCGAGGCGATGGTCAATCCCAATGCCAGTTCCGCAGTTGACATGTCGTGTACACCTCGAGCATTACACAGGGTCAAATTTGGTTTCAAAAACTCAATCGCATCGTCATATCCAGCATTAGGCAATTGAATGTACTGCAAATTTGGCATTTCTCGTATTGGCAACAAAGCGGCTCGCCCACCCATGTAAGTAGGCACATAAAAAGTTATTTCTTCAATTTTTTTTGAATCTAACGGAGCATTCTTAGGACTCAGCATTTCAAAACCGGGTGGCCCAGTTAAGTCATCCCACTGGGTCCAAACTATGTGCTTTGACAATTTAGTTAACCTCCTTTACGGTTTTCACAGAATTGCTTAACTCTCCAATTTGACTTGCTTGAATTCTCACCAAATCTCCCTCGTGCAAACTGATGTCCATCGGTGGGACGATGCCGGTGCCAGTTGAGAAAACCACTCCATTTTCAAACTTGTAGCACCGATATAAATAGTCAACTAAGACTTCAAATGGTCTTTTTAGTTGTGCAAGCGAGGTGGTTGCCTCCCACACGGCCTTATCTTTACGGAAAATTTGAGCGCTGATTTCTACTTGATTTAAATCAGAAATTTCCCAAATTGGTGTCACCACCGATAGCAAGCTACAAGAATGTTCATACATTTTGGCTTGGGGTAGGTAAAGTGGATTCTCTCCTTCTATGGTTCGTGAAGTGACGTCATTGCAAATGGTCAAGCCTAAAATTTCTTTTTTGGAATTAACCAAGATAGCAATTTCAGGCTCAGGCACGCTCATAGTTGAGTCGTAACGAATACCAACCCAATTATTTTCATTTACTACCCGGTTACCGATTGCTTTGAAAAAAATTTCTGGCCGGTCTGCCTCATAAACTCTCGTATAAACGTCTGGGACACCACTTTCTTCGGTGCGAGCATCACGCGAACGCAAATAGGTAACCCCTGCTGCCCATACTTCACCATCACTATCGATGGGAGGCAGGAGTTCTACTAATTCAATTTCATCGCCTTGAGTGTTTTCGATTAAGTTTTTTGCTTCCGCCAGTGACATTTGCAATAATTGCTTCCAGCAATGAACTGCAATTGGTCGCAAGCCCTTTTCAGTCTTGATTCCTAAGTGAAATACTCCATTTTTATCCCTGCCACTAATTAAAGACATTTTTTCCTCTCGACTTATCTTTCGACGGGCTGAATTAATCCTTGAGTTTCTAATGAATCCCAAATGTCTTTAGGTAGGTCAATCGCAAAGTCTTTCAAATTGCTTTTCAATTCCTCACCGGTCCTGGCGCCAGTCAAAATTGCCTTGACTGCCGGATGCCTTAGCGGAAACTGCAATCCCACTGCGGATACCGGCACTCCAAAAGAGTCAATCGCTTCGTGTAAAGCTTTTGCATGATCAATAATTTTTTTGCTAGCCGGCGCATAGTCGTATGTTGCACCGTCATTTGGATTTACCAAAACCCCAGAGTTGAATACTCCTGCAGCTAATACAGAGACGTTTCGCTCTAAAGCTGCGGGTAATAAGTCTTTGGCTGCCGTTTGCTCAAGCAAGGTGTATCTTCCAGCAATCAAAACAATATCGATATCAGTTTCCCTAACAAATCTTGTAGCCAAATCTGAAAAATTGATTCCTACGCCAATAGATTTAACTAATCCTTCGCTTCGCATTTTGTCTAGTTCGGGATATGCCTCATCAATTGCTTGATCCATATGATTCTCTGGGTCATGAATAAACAAAATATCAACGTGATCTAATTTCATTCGCTCTAAACTTTCCTCGAATGAACGTCTTACGCCTTTTGCAGAATAATCAAAAACCGGCGAGCAAGGTTCTAAATCTCTAAAAATTGTGGGCCCGGTGTATTCACCCTCTACCAAAATTCTTCCGACTTTTGTGGAAACGATCGCGCTGGATTGCGCACCAGCTAAATGCAAACCACGCCCTAAGCGTTTTTCTGATTTTGTGTGACCATAAAAGGGCGCAGTATCAAAATAATTAACTCCTGCTGAGGTTGCAGTTTTGATTAAGTCGTCTGAGCTAGATTCTTCAACACTTGAAAACATGCCACCCAAAGGTGCCGTGCCCAAACCCACTTTGCTCACTCTTAAGCCGCCGCGACCAAAGTCGACTAATTCTCGATGATTAGGCATGGCGCTAACCTACCCAATCTCGGCAATCACCTTTGCTTGTAGTGACTTGGCGCTAGCAAGTAGTGGAGAATTTTCCACCATGCCCCCATCCGTTGACCAGGAGAATTCTTCAAAGATTTCTGCTTTAGCCTTATCCCATTCATCACGATTTATCAGCACTCCAGCAAGGCTATTTACTTGAGCTTTAATCGGCACCTTAAAAAACTTCTCTGGTAAGTCGTGTCCTGAATCCTTTAAACCAAGAGAAAAGTTAGCTATCCGTTGCAAGGCTAGGCGCAATTTGCCCGCCTCATAAAATTCACCCTTCGAAACCTCTCTCCCTAGCACGGAGCCCACCATTTCTAAAATCCCGCTAAGTCGCAACTCTCTCGTTGGCGGAGAGGCGTAAATGCACACACCTACCGAATCAATTGCACTCCACAACTTCCAAAGTTCTTTAATTGATGGAATGCGCTCTGGCCCAAGAGTTCCCATTCTTATTCCACCTTCGGGAACTCCAAACTCATATCCAAATTCAGTGTGACGGTCCCATGCCCAAGTGGGATCAAAATCAATATCGTGTTCGATAACGTCATAGCGCGGTCCGCCTGGATTTAGAGCCATCGCCAAACCCAAACCTTGTGATCCACGCGGATCCCACGGAGGTATTACCATTCCTTTAATCAAATCGGAATTGTCAGTTAATTCTTTCTCGGTGACTAAATTTAATGCAGTTCTAATTTCAATGTTCTTGTCAATTTTGTTTTCAATAAATAATTGGCAGGCGTAAAGATGCTCCAAGCCTAACCTATGACATTCTTCATTGAATTGCACCGCGCGCTTCATGTCACTATCTGCATACTGTGAAACAAACGCCGCGATACTGAGCTGATGCGCTCTTCCACCATTTATTGGATTATGCCCATCACTTGAATATGACTTTAGACAACTTTGCGCACATCCTGGGCAGGCCTTATCCCCAAAATCAACTTGTAGTTTTCTTATCTGTTCCGCATCGAACTTAGCTACCGAATCGGGTAATTGATCGGAAAAATTATCTCCTGCTTGGTATCCAACAAGATTTGGTTGAATCCATAAAGAAAAACCATCTTGATACTCACTTAATGTCAAGGGATTATTTTTTAGACCTGAGAGATATTCATCAGTTAATTTCTTAATTACTGAATTATCTTTTGCTATACCTTCTTCAAAAGCGACAAATTTTAGGTTCATCGACCCTGCTTGTCCACCAAGCCCACCTTGGCTTGTAGCGAATCCCTCGTCTATCACAATTGAGGCGGCTTTTTTTTGCGCTTCACCAAATTTACTGATCGCGGCAACAACTAGTTGCTCACCAAATTTTTCTCTTACCTGACTTGCAGTTTGCCAAATATCTAGACCAGCAAAATTTTCTGCCGACATAAAATCAACTTCGGCATTCTTTTTTATTTTAATACCAGTTAATTTCAAACTCTTCCCTTTAAAGGCAACCGCTAGTACACCCAAACCAAGTAACGCCTTGGCTAGTCGACCTTCAACCTTAGCTTCCACTACGCCACCTGATTGCGGTGAAACTCCAGTTACAGTCGCAGTGGCTAGACCAATGCCTTCATGTCCGGCTAGTTCTCCGCGCCCAAAAACTAAAAATTTTTTGATTCCCAATTTGGCAAAACTTGCTGCCAGAACACTGGACAGACTTACTAAATGATTCAGGTCACCGAACTCATGTAACTTCCAGGTCTGATTTTCGAGGTCAATTATCAAGGCTTTAGCCACTATCGACCTCCGGAATTAGAAAGACACTCACCAGCGCCGTTTGTTCATCTTATAGGCTTTGGCCGAGTAAGCACCAAGCTTTTTTACGGAGGACGCAGTGGCAAAAATCGTCGGGTTTGAAACTCACGACGTTAGATTCCCAACTTCAACTGGCAAGCATGGCTCAGATGCAATGAATCCAGATCCGGACTATTCGGCCGCGTATTTAATTTTAAAAACCGATCAGCCAGATCTTGAAGGGCATAGCTTAGTTTTTACAATCGGCCGAGGTAACGACTTGCAATGCGCGTCTATCGCCCAGTTGGCTGAGACAGTTGTTGGATTAGATTTAAATGAATTAGAGAGCAATCTCGGAAATATAGGTAGAGAATTAGTAAGAGATTCGCAAATTCGCTGGTTAGGTCCTGAAAAAGGTGTGCCACATATGGCTGCTGGTGGCGTGATAAATGCAGTCTGGGATTTAGTTTGCAAAATGAATAAAAAGCCGCTCTGGAAGCAACTTTCAGATATGACGCCAGAGCAAATTGTTGATTTAGTTGATTTTCGACATATAACTGATGCCCTCACTCCTCAAGAGGCCCTAGAGATTTTGAAAAAAGCTGAGAGCAAAAAAAGTGAAAATGAAAAGATTTTGTTACAAAAGGGCTTACCTGCCTACACCACTACACCCGGTTGGCTTGGTTACAGCGATGAAACAATGGTGCGACTCGCAAAGGAAGCTTTAGAGGACGGCTTCACCCTAATTAAAATGAAAGTTGGACGTTCATTAGAAAATGACATTCATCGTTTAAAGCTTGTCCGTGAAACTATTGGCCCAGACATCAAGTTAGCTGTTGATGCTAACCAGGTTTGGGATGTAAAGGAAGCGATCGAATGGATTAAGGCTTTAAGTAACGTCAACTTGCATTGGGTTGAGGAGCCAACGAGCCCGGACGACATATTGGGTCACGCAGCAATTGCGCGAGGTATCGCGCCAACTCGCGTTGCCACTGGCGAACATGTTCATAACCGCATTATGTTTAAACAACTTTTACAAGCAAATGCATTTTCATTTATGCAGATTGATGCCACCAGAGTTGCCGGAGTAAATGAGAACATAGCAATGATTTTGATGGCAGCAAAATTTGGAATTCCAGTGTGCCCACATGCAGGTGGTGTAGGACTTTGTGAAATGGTCTCCCACCTAGCCATGTTTGATGCGGTAGCCGTCACTGGTCACCATGAGGGTCGCGTGGTGGAATTTGTTGATCACTTGCATGAACATTTTGTAGTTCCAACGGTGGTAAAGAATGCCCACTATCTAGCACCATTAGAACCAGGCGCAGGTGCTGAAATTAAATTAGAAAGCATCAAGGAATACAGCTTTCCCACTGGCCCAGCTTGGAGTAACTAGTGGCTGACTTTCAAAATCAAATAGCAATCGTAACTGGTGCTGCAAGTGGAATTGGTTTTTCATGCGTGAAGCAACTAACTGAGCAAGGCGCTCGAGTATTTGGTTTTGATTTAACTCCTGGTGACTTAGATTCGATTGCCACCTTCGTAGAGTGCGACATCACTAGCCAATCTTCGGTAGATGCGGCTTTTGAAAAAGTCTCTAGTCAGGTAGATCGTGTTGATATCTTGATAAATAACGCTGGAGTTGGTGCAATTGGTACCGTCGAAGACGCAACTGACGATGACTGGCAGCGAGTATTTAATGTTTGTGTTTTTGGAACTGCCAGAGTTACTAAAAAGTTTTTACCACTGATTCGAAAATCGCAAAACAAAGCAATTGTTAATACCGGTTCAGTTGCCGCACCGGTAGGGATTCCTAAGCGTGCGGTCTACTCTTCGGCTAAAGGTGCAATTCAAACTTTAACTCTTGCCATGGCCGCCGATTTTGTTAGTGAGAAAATCAGAGTGAATTCAGTTAACCCAGGTACCGCTGACACTCCTTGGGTGCAAAGACTGTTAGCGCAAGCTGATGACCCCAAAAAAGAGCGAGCAGCCTTAGAGGCGCGCCAGCCAATTGGCCGGTTAGTTTCACCAGATGAAGTTGCTCACGCAATTTTGTACTTAGCTAATCCAAAATCCGCTTCAACTACCGGCACCTTGCTTTCAGTTGATGGTGGATTAGGAAACCTTTACTTACCCAAGTAAAAACCAGTTAAGTTTTGCATTTCACGCAATAATTTCCTATAGGAAATTTCTGGTTTCCCTATAGGATTTTGGAAACGCTCTGCGACTAATTTGTCATTTTTTGTGACCTTTTGTCGTTGCCTTGAACTAATATCGCATAAGCATTATGAAAACTAAAGATTCGATATATCCAAGGCGCCTACCTGGCGTTAGATTTAATTTAAGTGATGATGTTTTTTTTATTATTCGAAAAAAAATTATGACTCGTGAAATTCGCCCTGGTGATCGAATGAATATAGATTCTCTCTCTCGTGATTTAAATGTTTCTCAAACCCCCATCCGTGAAGCGCTTGCTCGCTTAGAAGAAACTGGTTTGGTTATCAAAGAGCCGCTGAAGGGCTTTAGAGCTTCGCAATTATTAAATGCAAAGGAAGCACAAGATTTATTCAATTTCAGGAGTGTTCTTGAACCCTACGCGGCAAAGATTGCTGCGGAGTTTTCTACTAAGGAACAAATTGAGCAGATGTACAAGGAAATAGATTTTGCGAAAGAAATTCAAAATCTTAGCGGAATTGAGGCATTCGAGAAACTAGCTGAGCATGATGAAAATATCCATACTCAGATTTTTGAAGCAGCAGGTAATGCACTGCTAACTAAGGCGTACAAAGCTAGCCATTGTTTTTTGCACTTATACAGGCTTCATTTTATTCGTGACGTACCTGTCGACTTTGAGGAGACAATGACGGAGCACGCTGCAATTATTTCAGCTCTTGAAATGGGCGACAGCCATGAAGCTTTCTCTGCGATGGCTCAACATATTGACAATGCAAGAAATCGTTTTCAATACCCTGCCATTTGAAGCAGCTGATCTGCGGTAAATGCATAAACATTCATGTCTAAATACCCACTAGCAATTCCGTAGGTTCTTCCATCTCCCCTGTCGGTGTATTGCCAAAAAGTCCAAGCTTTCTCGCAATCAGACATACTCCAAATGGTTCTTGTGCAGCCACGAGTAACCGTGGTTGCCGGGTTAGAAACTTGTGAATAATTGGCAATCCAAAGCGGATAATTAGCAAGTCTTTGATCGCGCAAATATAACTGAATAAAATTTAAATTAGAGTAAATAATTGGTTTTCTACCGGTTCGCGCTTCTACTTGTTGTACAAAACCAACGGAAAAACTCGAAACCACACTTGCGCCAATATTTGAAGGCCTAGAAAAAGGTTCAATATCAAGAACTATTGGCAAAACTCCCGGCCTCATTCCACCAAGTGAATTCAAGTGATTTACTGCAATATCAGCTTGGGCTACACCTTGCTGAAATCCTGTTTCAACATTGGCATCCGATGAAATTAATGCAGCGTGATAGATACCAGTTAATAAACCAGCTTCTCTCGCTTTTGGAAAATCGATACTCGACCAGTAATTTGCTCTTTGATTTGCATCTGCACCACCAGAAGTCCCTTTTATGAATATGTAACGCATCCCTGCGTTATACATTCTCACAAAATCAATCGGGGCGTTCCCTGGATGTTGCCAAAGAGAAATATCGGTTCCTAAAATTCGATCATTTGGGCCAACTCTTTGCCCAAAGTCTCCCCCGCGAGGTTGTGGTTTAGGCATGCCAGCAATTACTAACTTTTTGATTGTGGCTTCTTGGCTAGCTATCAATTTCTCTATACGAGTTGTCTCATTTTTTGCCTTGGTCTCGGCTGCTGCCATCTCGGCTACTAATTGACTGGTTCTAACCTTGCGTTCTGAAATGATTTCTTCTTGCTCTCTGGCTTCAGCTTCTTTGGCTTCAAGTTCTAATTGAGTTGAAACTAATTGCTCAACTATCTGGTTGGAGTCTTGATAGATCATCTCCAAAGACATCAAGATTGATGTCAAGTCGCCACTATCGCTAGAGCCAAAAATCGCATCAAGCACTAATAACTCTTGCTGTACGCCATCAATATGAGTAGCACGAACGAGGTCTGCAATTTGATCTTGAGTGGAACTGATTAATAATGAAAGTGTCTCAATATCTGTTGAAATTTGCTCAATGTTTGCTTGAGCTTCATTCAGCTCTCGATTTACTTTTCGATCTTCGCTTCTAGCTTTTTCTAACTCTGCTTTAGCGAGTTTAAGATCCTCTCGAGCTTTAGCTAACTCTTCTTTGGTGGCAGCGAGTTCCGCTCTTGCCGCGTCAACCTGAGCATTCGCCGGCATAGGAGCGGCCAAGGCAGGTGCATTTACTAAAAATGCGACTAAGACAAGTGCTATTGCTTTTATGAGATACTTGGGCATCGCCTAATTGATTTTACGTGATACGCAAGTGAAAACTGAGATTTGACTCCCGTTTGCTATGGTTTTAGCAATGGATGATTTTTCAAGATTTACCGAGACAGCAAGTGAGCTGTGGGCCAAAGTCTTGACAGAAGGCTTGGCTCCTACGGGGCGAGTTATATTGATCCTTTTGTTGGCCTGGCTTTTTGCCAAATTCTTGCGCCGTCTGGTGAGAAGGGCTCTTTTAAGAATCAGCGACCTTAAGCCGGTGGTCGACGAACGCGTTGAACAGCGCACCAAAGCCCTAACCGCTCTTTCTTCAAGCGTGATTTCGGTAGTGGTTTGGACGATTGCAGTTTTAACATCTCTTGGCACCCTTGGAATTAACCTCGCTCCGCTTGTGGCGGGAGCTGGTATCGCTGGAGTGGCTCTGGGTTTTGGTGCTCAGAGTTTGGTTCGAGATTTTCTCTCAGGCGTGTTAATGCTTATTGAAGATCAATACGGCGTAGGAGATGTGATTGACGTTGCCGGCACAATCGGTGAAGTTGAGTCAGTAAGTCTTCGCACTACTCGACTTAGAGGAGTTGATGGCACCGTTTGGCATATCCCAAATGGTGAAATTACGAAGGTTGGCAACTTAAGCCAAGATTGGTCCCGCATTATTTTAGACGTTGCTGTTGCATATAAAAGTGACCTCAATTTCACTCAGAAAGAATTAGCAAAGATTCTAAAAAGTTATTCAAAGCTTCCTGGTATCAAAGAAAATATCTTAGAAGAGCCTGAGATTTGGGGTGTGCAAAATCTAGGTGACAATTCCATAGATATTCGAATTTCTATCAAGGTAAAAGCTGGCACTCAATGGGCCTTAACTAGACGCTTAAGAGAAGAAGTTAAAAATCATTTTGACGAAGCCAACATAGAAATTCCCTTTCCGCAACTTTCGGTGTGGATTGAAAAATCTAAATAGCTAAAGCCGCATTACTAATCTCTGGTGGTCTTGCAACCCAAGCTCTTAAATCTCCAGTAAGTTTCCAATTGCCAACAGCATGTGGAACTACTAAAGCATCCCCGCGAGCAAGATCAAGAGTATCGCCGTGATCACTTAATAACTGACCACTTCCAGATAAAACCAGCATCACAGCAAATCCAACTTCAATTTCAACACCGCTAGAAATCGCATGAGCTCTAAAGTACGGATCAGCCCCTGAAGGCAAGAGCGAAACAATGCCAGATGAATTCAAATCTGTACCTGTGCGCAAAGTTGCAATATCGCTTTGTGAAAGTGCATTTAGCTCCATAGCCTGCAAGGCAAGATCAAATCCAAGGTTCAAGTGACCATCTTTATGGCCATCCATCTTGAAGCCCTCCCATTCGAGCATGATTGATAAATCAGTTGGCTCTTGTAATTCAAGTAAAAAGATTCCTTCAGAAATTGCATGCGGGATTCCTGCTGGCACCAAAACACCATCTCCGGGCTTTACTGACAATTTATTTAATGAAGCCAATAAAGCAGCGGTGTTCTCAGTATCGACTAATTCTCTCACCTGTTTCATCTGCATAGTTTTTTCAAACCCAACACCAACCCACGCATCTTCAGGAGCTTCCAAAATGATCCAAGCTTCAGTTTTGCCATGCGGCAATCCCAAGTGTTGTTTGGCAAATGCCCTATTTGGGTGCAAATGAACTGGGAGTCTTTGATCTGGGTCAAGTAATTTCACTAGCAATTCAGTATTTATCCCAAAATGCTCAAAATGAGATTTACCTAACCAGCCAACTGGATCTTGGGCAACCGCATCTCTTAAAAATCTGCCATCAGGTAAAACCGTTAAACCTTGAGTTGCTTCCCCGAAGCGAGTAACCGTCGAGCCCAACCACTCTTCGGGGCGCTGTGGGCCACCTGGGCCGTTTCTAAGGGCTCCTATCTTGTAGCCACCACGGTAAAAATGATCGAATTGATTCGCAGGTAACTTCACGCAATTTAGGTTCATAGTCCCACGATACAGTTATCTCAAACTAGAGAAAGGTCTTACCAAATGGCTAAGGAAATTCGTTGGGGTTTAGTTGGAGCATCGGCAATCGGTGTGCGGTCCTTTCTACCTGCCTTGAAAGCTGTAGGAGGTGGCACCGCAGTAGTTGTTGGTGCTAGAGATTTAGCCAAAGCTCAAAAGTATGCAGCCGATAACGGAATTCCAGAAGCAGCTGGTTCTTACGAAGAGGTTTATAACCGAGATGACCTTGATGCTGTTTACATAGCTCAACCAGGTGTAAATCACCCACCTTTAACTCTTGCAGCAATCAAAGCTGGCAGAGCCGTCTTGAGTGAAAAACCATTTGCTATCACTGTGAAAGCTTGCGAAGACTATCTCGCCGCGGCTCCTAAAGATGCGCTTGCTTGGGAGGCTTTTGTGCTGGCCTTTCACCCGCAAACACACATGATTAAAAACTTAACTAAAGATCTTGGGGCAATTAAAAAAATAGATTCTGTTTTCACCTACCCAAATGAAAATCCTGATGATCTTCGCTGGATTAACGGAATCGGTGGAGGTGCCCTTCTAGACATTGGCTGCTACAGCGTGCGCTGGGCTTATGCGCTCTTAGAAGAAAAGCCAGAAGTCATCAAGGCAGAAGCCACAATGGCACCAACTGGAGTAGATGAATCAGGTTCAGCCACCTTGCAATACCCATCTGGTGCAGTTATGAACATGCGCTGGTCGTTTAGAGAAGAAGAAAAAACCACAGCCATCGTTGAGTTTGAAAAAGGCACCGTAAAAGTAACGAGCCCCTTCCACCCTTACCCAGGTGATTACATTGAAATCACCAAAGATGGTAAAACTGAAAAGATTCTCTCACCTGAGGGAACATCTTTTGACCATGGAGTTCGTCATATTCAAAATGTTCTTGCCAATGGCATAGCACCTGAATACCGCATCCAAGATGTCTCTTTAGTTCAAGCTCAAACCTTGGAAGAGATTAAAAATAAGTGGTAGGTGCAAATTTTTTTCAGATAGTTAAACATGTCTGACGAGATAATCTCCTTAAGAGAGGAGTCTGTTGCTGCTCAATCGATGAGGTTTGACCTTGCTAAATTCAAGCTCATCGCTACTGCGGTTTTAGGGTCAATTGCGGTTGGGGCCGGCACTACTGATGGAACCGAGCGTTTGCCATATGTAATGGGGTTAATTCCGCTAGTAAGTATATACATTGATCTAATTGCAAATACCAAGCAAATACAGATTCTGGTTATTGGATCATTTTTAAAAGGATACGGTAACGGAGTATTTTCAGAATATGAAAAATTTTGTTCGGATTTGCGCACAAAACGTAATGTTTTTGCAGACTCCTATGCATTTTATGTGTCAACTTCGGCCTTATCTATAGCAATTGCACTTTATGGAATAGGTCAATTGATTTTTCTATCTCAACCAAATTTTGCAGAAGTGGCCGTACACATACTCAGTGGTACATTGGGGTTTCTTGTGAGTTTTTACATTAATAAGAAATTTGTCTGGCGCTGCGAAGGAATCAATTAAGAACTCAAGATACGTCTTAACTTTAAAAAATTTGATTAACTCGTAATGCCGAATTTGGGAAATTCAGGCTGCAATAAAAAACCCCCTTCTCATGAAGGGGGTTTTTTAATTTGTTCAGGTTTATGAGCAACCTGAGGTGTTGCCGCAACCTTCGCAGACGTAGCAAGAGCCGGCCATTCTCATTTTGACTCCGCAGGTCATGCATAGCGGGGCGTCAGATTTGATTCCGGTCATCTCCTCAAGGACTTCCATGGAGCTCTTTGCATCCCTTGAATCTGCCTTTGGTGTTTCTACGATTGGCAGCTCATTAATGGGTGCTACTGGAGCTTCTACAGTTTCGTAGCCGTTGTTTACCTGTTCGGTTCTTTCATCAACGGTGAAGATTCCAAGAGCTGCTCGCTTTTCTACTGGCAAGTAGTCAAGGGCTAGGCGACGGAAGATGTAGTCCATGATCGATTGCGCCATGCGAATATCTTTGTCGTCGGTTAGACCTGCAGGTTCGAACCTCATGTTGGTGAACTTGTTGACATATTGCTCTAGTGGTACGCCGTATTGCAAACCAATTGAGACTGCAATTGAGAAGGCGTCCATGATGCCAGCCAAGGTTGAACCCTGCTTGCTCATCTTTAAGAAGATTTCACCCAAAGCGCCATCTGGATATGACGAGGTTGTCATATAGCCTTCGGCTCCCCCAACAGCAAACGACGTGGTTTGTGAGGTTCGGGTCTTAGGTAGTCGTTGGCGAGCTGGAGTTGGTAGAGCTACCGATGGTGTGGTGTCTTTGCTCTTTGCTTTGGCATCGCTTAGAGGTTGTCCAACTTTGCAGTTGTCGCGATAGATGGCAAGAGCTTTAACGCCCATCTTCCAAGCTTGGTAGTAGATCTCTTCTACTTCATCAACTGTTGCACTCTCTGGCATATTTACAGTTTTTGAAATTGCACCGGAGATGAATGGTTGAACTGCTGCCATCATTCTTACGTGACCCATTGGGGTGATGGAGCGAACGCCCATTGCGCAGTCAAAGACTGAGTAGTGTTCAGGCTTTAATCCTGGAGCATCGATTACGTTTCCGTTTTCGCCGATGTATTCAACGATTGCTTCAACGGTTTCTTCGGTATAGCCAAGGCGACGAAGTGCTCTTGGAATTGTTTGGTTAACAATCTGCATTGAACCGCCACCAACTAGCTTCTTGAATTTAACTAGAGCTAAATCTGGTTCGATACCGGTGGTGTCGCAATCCATCATCAAACCGATGGTTCCAGTTGGAGCAAGAACGCTAGCTTGAGCGTTTCTAAAGCCGTACTTGTCTCCGAGTTCAATAACTTGATTCCACATCTTGGTGGCAAGTTCGTGAACTGGGCGATCAATTTCGCTATCGACTCTTAATACTTCATTAGCGTTGGCATGCTTGCGCATGATGCGCTTGTGAGCGGCTTCATTGCGGGCATAACCGTTATAGGTGCCAACTACACCAGCGAGTTCAGCGCTTCTCTTATAAGAAGTTCCAGTCATTAGTGAGGTGATGCTGGCGGCGAGAGCGCGGCCGGCATCTGAGTCATAAGCAAGGCCAAGTGCCATAAGAAGCGCACCTAGGTTTGCATAACCAATACCTAGTTGACGGAAGTCTCTGGTGGTTTGTCCGATTGCTTCTGTTGGGAAGTCTGCGAAGGAGATTGAGATTTCCATCGCGGTGATTACAAATTCAACTGCCTTGGCAAAAGTCTCGGCATCAAAAGTGTCATCATCTTTTAAGAACTTCAAAAGATTTAGTGAAGCTAAGTTGCAAGAAGAGTTATCTAGGTGCATGTATTCGCTGCATGGATTTGAAGCGTTGATGCGACCGGTTTCTGGGCTGGTATGCCAATCGTTAATGGTGGTGTCATATTGGATACCTGGGTCAGCGCAAGCCCAAGCAGCTTCTGCTGCTTGACGAAATAGTGTCTTTGCGTTGACGGATTTTACGGTGTGACCATCAGCGCGTGCAGTTAGGGCAAACTCAGCATCGTTTTCATAAGCTCTCATGAACTCATCTGAAACTCTGATTGAGTTGTTTGCGTTTTGATATTGAACGCTGATGATGTCTTTCCCACCAAGGTCCATGTCAAAACCGGCATCGCGAAGCGCACGGATTTTGTCTTCTTCACGAGCTTTGGTCTCGATGAATTCTTCGATATCTGGATGATCTATATCAAGTACAACCATCTTGGCTGCTCTGCGAGTGGCGCCACCAGATTTGATGGTTCCAGCTGAAGCATCAGCACCGCGCATGAATGAAACTGGGCCTGAGGCTGTTCCGCCTGAAGAAAGAAGTTCTTCACTGCCGCGAATGCGAGAAAGGTTTACCCCGGCGCCTGATCCGCCTTTGAAGATCACGCCTTCTTCTTTGAACCAGTTCAAAATTGATCCGATGGAATCATCCACGCTCAAGATGAAGCAAGCACTAACTTGCTGCGGGGCTGAAGTTCCAACATTGAACCAAACGGGTGAGTTGAAAGAAAACATCTGATGCAAAAGCATGTGGGTCAATTCCATTTTGAAAATTTCGCCATCTTTTTCAGTTGCGAAATATCCGCCAGCAACTCCAGCTTCGGTGTATTTGTTAACTACCCGATCAATTACCTGCTTTAAGGACCATTCGCGATTGTCGTGGCCCACAGCACCGCGAAAGTATTTAGTAGTAACGATGGTTGAAGCGTTTACTGACCAGAAGTCTGGATACTCAACACCCTGTTGCTCGAAGACAACTTCACCGGTCTTCCAGTTATTTTGAACGACATCTCTACGTTCCCATTTAACTAAGTCATATGGATGAACGCCTTCTGTTGAGAAGAGACGATTGAGCGTCAAACCACTTGCGCGATTTTTGCCGGTCTTGATTGGGCCACTTGCGATGTCGGTCATCTTGATTTCCTCTTTTTCTTTTTTGGTTTTTAATTTTTAACTTTTTGGTTTGCTCTTGGAGCTACCCCCGTCGCTCTCTTCACCATTGTTGGAGAGAGTGGCGGCGACATCCCCGAGATCTCTTGCGGTTCTTAGGAGCGATATCTCAGATTCGAAATCTTCTAAAGATTCAAACCCGCGATAAACACTGGCAAAGCGCATGTAAGCAACTTCGTCTAACTCGCGAAGTGGTGCCAAGGTGGCAAGGCCAACTTCGTGAGAATCAACTGCAGCTACTCCTGATGCTCTGACTGTCTCTTCTACCTTCTGGGCAAGTAGCGCTAAGTCATCATCGGTGACCGGCCGTCCTTGACAAGCCTTGCGCAAACCGCTGACAACTTTGGAACGACTAAAAGGCTCCACGGCCCCTGAGCGCTTAACCACGCTTAAGGTCGCTACTTCTTGAGTGGTAAAACGACGATCGCATTCAGGGCACTGGCGGCGGCGGCGAATTGCTGTGCCATCGTCCGTTGTCCTGGAATCGATTACTCGAGAGTCGTGATGGCGACAAAAAGGGCAATGCATCGCCTACTCCCTTCCCGAGTTTTGGCTGTGGATGGCTAGTTTTTCTAGCCTGTGGATAACTAGCTTTTGGCCTTAATCCGACTAGCGTTTTGGCTGTGGAAAACTTGGGGTTAACCCCAATCTATAGGGTTTTCCAAATCCTTAACCACTAGATGTTGTGGAACTCTAGCCCATATAAACGCGGAGCGCAATCACCAAACCCCAATATTTTGTGTTATCAAAGTTACACAAGTGGCAGATGTTGCGTTTTCCCAGTTCAGCGGGCAGAAATCAAAGTAAATCTTAAGTTTAAAAAAATCTGGTGCATTTGAAAAACGGCGTGTCGAGGGATTTCTCACCCGTAGAAGCGCTTGACCAGGCTCGGTCTTGCAGTACGGTGAAGCAAGTATTTTTTCTACTAAATATTGAAGATCTATATTCAATTAACTAGCACTCTAGAAAGGTTAGGTTGATGGCAATTGCTTTCAAGAACTTGCTTTCTAAATTTCAAAACCTTTTCAAGAAGTCTCGGCCAGGTCTTAATCATTACAAAGTAAAAGAGTTTAAGGATGCCCTTTATCTAGATCCTGGTAGGCCAAAAATATCTGTCTGTGTGCTTACCAAAAACTGTCAAGCAACCATTGAGCAGACCTTAAGTGTTTTAGATGAATTACTAAAAGATGGGTTTATCGACGAAGTAGTCGTGGTAGATGCCGCTAGCCCAGATGGCACAGCAGAGTTAGCAAAGAAATACAACGCGAAGGTTTATCAGCAAGATGAACTAATGCCTGAATATGGCCCTGCCATTGGTAAGGGCGATGCAATGTGGCGGGCACAAAGTGTTATGTCCGGTGACATCGTGGTATATCAAGATGGGGACTTAGCTGACTATGCAAAGCGACATGTTTTGGGAGTTATTGGTCCTTTACTCAAATACCCCGAGATCTCGTTTGTTAAAGGCACATACCGCCGGCATTTAAGAACTCGTGACACCGTCGTTAAAGATGGCGGTGGAAGAGTTTCTACTTTGACAGCTAGGCCTTTACTGAAAGCTTTCTATCCAGAGTTGCATGACTTTCGTCAGCCACTAAGTGGTGAAGCTGCGGTAAGAAGATCCTTGCTAGAGCAGCTACCGATAGTTACGGGCTATGGGATTGAAATCGGGATGCTTATTGATGTGTATCGCCTGGCAGGGATTAGCGCCATGGCAGAAGTAGATCTAAATGAGCGGCACAACAAGCACCAATCTTTACAAGCCTTAGAGGGTATGGCAGAAACCGTTACCCAAACGATTCTTTCTAGATTACACAAAGAAGGCCGGTATCCAGAAGCCGTTGAACGCCCAGTTGAAAGACCTCCTTTTTTAACCTTGAAGGGGTAAATTCACCCTTGTGAACCTAAAAAAAATCCGCCGCTCTTGGTACCTCTATGACTGGGCTAACTCAGCTTTTTCTACCACCGTTGTCACAGTCTTCCTCGGCCCGTACCTAACCAATATCGCAGATAGCGCTGCTGATGAAAACGGTTTTATTAATTTTCTTGGATTTGATTTTCGTGGCGGGTCACTCTACCCATATGCGATTTCTATTTCAGTAATTCTGCAAGTTTTAATTTTGCCAATAGTAGGAGCGATTGCAGATCGGTTAAAAAATCGAAATATGTTTTTAGCATTTTTTGCTTATCTTGGAGCGATCTCAACCATGTCGCTTTACTTTGTTGAGGGGGAAGCCTTCACTCTGGGTGCACTTTTATTTATTCTGGCAAACGTTTCATTTGGTTCAGCAATAGTTGTTTACAACTCTTACTTACCTGACATTGCTTCTCCAGATGAAAGAGATGCGATCTCAAGTCGTGGCTGGGCAATGGGTTATGCCGGTGGCGGTTTGCTACTGATTGCAAATCTAGTTTTATTTATTCTTCACGAATCTTTCGGCTTAACTTCTGAAGAGGCAGTTCGAATTAGTTTATTTTCTGCTGGATTTTGGTGGGCGATGTTTGGATTGGTAACAGTTCGGGGTTTAAGGGGATTAAATAGACCAACTGGTTATGTGGGTAAAGATGCGATAATTGTTGGTTTTAAAGAGCTAAATCAAACCTATAAAGATATTAAAAAATACCCTGAGACTTTTAAATTTTTAATTGCGTATTTACTTTACAACGATGGAATTCAAACGGTCATTGCCTTAAGTGGTACCTACGCAATTGTGGAATTAGCGCTGGGTGATACAGATTTAATAATTACTATTTTGATCGTTCAAACCGTTGCTTTTCTTGGTGCACTAGCTTTAGGCCGTTTAGCGGGCAAATACGGCGCAAAGAAGGTTGTTCTAGGCTCGCTGGTTGTTTGGGCTGTTTTGGTATTCACTGCCTATTTCATTCCAGAAGGTGCGGTTTATTTCTATTATGGCCTAGGAGCTGGAATTGGTTTCGTGCTTGGCGGCTCTCAAGCACTCTCCCGCTCGCTTTATAGCCAGGTTATTCCGCTAGATAAAGAAGCCAAATATTTTTCGTTTTATGAAATCGCAGAGCGTGGCACAGCTTGGATTGGCACTGCGGCGTTTGGAGTGGCCTTTACCCTGACCAACTCTTACCGCGCCAGTATTTTGTTTTTAGTGGTCTTCTTTGTATTAGGAGGATTGCTTTTAACCCGAGTAGATGTTAGAAAAGCGATTGATCAGGCGGGTAACAAGCAGCCTGAAATTATTTAACTCCAAGCGCCAATTCTTACTAGTCGATTTTTAGCGGCGGTTTCTAAAGGTGATTCTGATCCGATTGCTTTAGCCATTGCCCATAAAAGTGAATGAGTTATTGGCCTTACAAACCAAAGTGGCAGCGCCTTGATTCTTAAAAGTTCTAAGTATTCTTTCTCGATCGAAGCGGCTGCTGCTTGAAAAAGCAGCGCATAAATAATTTTTGCTACTTTTGGTAGCGGAGGATTTTTAAGAAATTTAATTACCTTTAAAGTAGTTTCATTAGCAAGTAGTTGCTTTGAATCATAAAAATTTTTAATAGCATTATTTAATTGTTGCTCAGTCATAGGGCATTTTTCTAATCCGAGCCGAGTTACTGATTTTGACCATAGCGAGACATAACTGTCAGCTCCACCTGGAATTGGTTTCTTGGAGTAGAGCTGATGAGCCTTTAAAAATGACGCGGTAAAAGCAATATGCACCCAAAGTAATAGATCAAAATCTGAAGCTTGGTAAGAAACCTTTTCGCCTTGAGCGTTTTTATAATTGCCTTTGACCGCGCCATGCATTTTGTTAACCCGACCAGCTTCACTTTCGATTGCGCTAAGGGAGCCAAAAGTGGTAACAGTTAGCCACTTGGTGGTTCCAGCTAGCCGACCAAGCGGGTCTTGCTCATAGCGCGAATGAGTGGCTACCCCACTCAAGGTTCCAGGATGAAGCGCTTGCATCAAAAGGGCCCTAATTCCGCCAATAAGCGTTGCTAGATCCCCGTGAACTACCCAGGGGGCATCGCTAGGAAGAAACAGCCCAGCATCCTCCCCCTGGCCAACCTCTTTAAGCCATGGTGGAGTGCCATCAGGGCTGTTGGTAATTATTTTTCGAAATCTCTTACCAATCGCTTTTTGAATTCGATTAGCCTTAGGTTGTTCCATCTGGCGGTGTTAAATCTTTTCTTCTCTAATCTTCCAGTCCGCTCCAAATTCTTTCACTTTTTCTAAAAACGGCAACGGATCAAACCATTCAGGGCCCATTACTCCCTCAGGCTTCCAGATGCCTTCATGAAGTAATTCCATAGCAATAACTGGATTAAGCGCAGTTTGCCAGACTACTGCTTGATCGCCGTATTCTTTCATTGACCATTCGTTATCTACTACGTGATAAATATAAACCGCTTTAGGACTTTTATTTTTATCTTTACCCTTAACTAAGACTCCTGCGCAAGTTTTACCTTTCATTCGCTCACCCAAAGTTGCCGGATCCGGCAATGAAGCTGCGAGCAAATCCCTTGGGGATACCTTCAAGCCTTTTACATCAACGCGCTCAGTTTTATCTAGCCCTAACTTTCGGATCATTTGAAGAATTTCAATAAATTCATCACCTAATCCGTATTTAAAGTTCACTTTCTTGGCATCTACTTTTTGTGGGATTAGAACCACTTCTTCGTGTTCTACGTTTACGCAAGCGACGGGCCCAATTCCTTCAGGAAACTCAAAAACCTCTGGCTCGCTAAATGGCTCTGTGGTGAACCAGCCTTTTCCGTCTTCCCAAACTATTGGAGGGTTTAAGCACTCTTCTACTGTCGTCCAGATGCTAAATGTTGGAGCAAAGTCATAACCCTCAACTTGCAAATTTGATCCATCTAGCACTGTTAGAGAATCAATTTCGCTAAAGAGTTGATCGGCTGCGTACTTTGCAAAGACATCGCTCATGCCAGGCTCAATGCCCATTCCCACAAGAGCGTAAATGCCTCTCTCGGCCCAGTTCCAGTCGCGAGCAAACTGCTCATCGCCCAACTTCACTCCACATTCTGTATAGGGGTATTCGGGGTGAGGCTTTGAAAGGCTCATCGCCATGTCTAGATAATTAACTTCTTCAACTTCGCACGCTCTAAATATCGGCATCACGAATCTTGGGTCAACTGCATTAACCACGATGTCAGGGTCAGTCCTTTGAATCAACTCTCGCAGGGCTTCTACGTCACCTGCATCTATCTGGGCTGCCTTAAAGCGTTCGTCTCTGGTGCGCGCTACAGCTGCTTCGGCTCGTTTCAGGTCATAGTCAGCCACCGTCATTTCGGTTATCGACTGTCTACGCGATGCGATATTGGCTATCGCACTGCCAACTCCGCCTGCACCTATCACTAGGGCTTTCACGGGAAAATCTCCTTTTCAGGTTCCCTAACAACCTAGCATGACCCTAAAAAGGGGCCATTTTTCTTTTATTTTTGTCAATTGGCCAAAAATTTTGCTGCTTATAGAATTGAAAAAACAAAGAAAAGGACTTATCTCTTGTTGGTCGATCTAATACCGACTAGTTACTTAAGTTCCTTACCAGCGGTACTGCTGGCTTTTCTTGGCAGCATTTTCTTGATTGTGATGGCGACCCGAGTTGGGATCTATAGCGCAATTTCGCTTTTGGCTAGGACTTTAAATTGGCGCCAAGAAACAGTTGGAAAGCTACTTGGGTATGTCACTAGTTTTCCGGAACTAATCACCACCATTTATTTAGTGCTTGCTGGGCTATATGTATCTGCTTTGTACAACATTATGGCTTCGAATGTAATCAATATTCTCTTAGCTTTTGGCGTGACAGCAATCGTCTTCAAAAAAATTAGTATAGATTTTTTAAAAGCAATTCACTTACCGACTTTGTGGCTCACCTTGGTGGTGCCGATATTTTTGATATTCTTCACTCGACACGTTGACTATCTTTTATTTGTTGTTATCGGTTTATCGATTTTTTACATCCTCTATTTGCTCTACACCAGCCAGCGGCTCAAAGAGCCAACTAGCCCAATTGAATATCACCCATTAGTTGAAATGCAGTCCGGTTTTAACCACAAATTGCAACGAGTTTTGCTAGCTATATTTATGTTGATTGCCGGAGTCGGGGTAATTTTAATTTCTGGAGATCTTTTTAGTCTTTCTTCTCAAATATTAATCGCAGATTATGGTGCACCGGAGCTCTTGATTGGAATTATCACGGGTATAGCCACCAGCCTTCCTGAATTAACAACCTTTTACACCTCAGCCAAATCAAACAAAGAAAACCCAGCTGGAGCTCAGAAAGAAATTGGGCACAATCTACTTGCCTCAAATTCCGGCAATATTTATGTTGGCTATAACTTAGCTTTAATTTTGGTTTTATTGCTCTAAATGCAAAAAGCGCCCCGAAGGGCGCTTTTTGATAGCTACTAAATTTAGCCTCTGTTCTTCATAGCGAACTCTTCTTCGGGTGAGAGCACTAGACGCTTACGCGTATAGAGGGCGAAGTAGAGCAGACCGATAACAAAAGCACCCATCAACCAAAGTACCGGTTCTTGATAATCCGGGCTAAATGGCAAGACGATCAACACAACAATGGCGATGATCATCGAGACAGTTGCACCCCAGCTACTAACCGGGCTCAAGTAAGGTCTGTTAATGTTTGGCAGGTTCTTCTTGAGCAACAGATAGGCAACCATTTGAAGCGCATAAGAAATAACTGCACCAAATACAGCCATGCTCAACAAAGATCCTGCTAGCACTACGCCATCACGACCTGTAAGTATTGGTAAGAACACCACAAGTGCGTAGCCGATTATGGATCCCGCCACTAATGCCACAAATGGCACCTTATTTTTTTCTCGAGTCACACTCAAGAAAGTTGGGTAATAACCAGCCCGCGATAGCGAGTAGACGTTTCTACCAGCGGCGAACATAATTCCTTGGAACGAAGCCATTAAACCTGCCATCGCAAATAGCGAAAGCAATGGAGCAATAGCGTCGTTAGGAAATACTTGTCGCAAACCGTCGAGAATTGGTTCACCACTTGCGCCAATAACTTCGGCACCAAGTACACCAGGGTTTAGCGTCAAAACAATCAAGGCGCTAATAATCAGTGTGACCATACCCCTAAATGCACCAACCGGGATTGCTTCTTGTGGTGAGTGAGTTTCTTCAGCAGCAAGTGGTAATTCTTCGATACCTAAGAAGAACCAAATCGCAAACGGTAGAGCGAGCAAAATGCTTGCAACGCCATATGGCAGGAATGTTGAGCCACCCGCCTCAGGAGCGATATCAAATAGGTTGCTCACTGAGAAGTTTCCACCAACCAAAGCCACGATTACAAAAAAGCTGATGATTGCAAGAGAAATTATCGCCATCCAAAATGCAAAGCTGAAGGATACGCTGACTCCAGAACCATTAATTCCCAAGAACACAAGGTAGAAAATTCCCACCCATGCCCAAAGCGGAAGTGAAATTCCAAATAGATCCGCGAAGATTGCATCTGCATAGAGGCCGGTAAAGACCCCAACAACTGCAGTCGTAACCACATATTCAATCGTTTCCGCAAATCCTGTTATGTAACCACCCCATGGACCCATCGCACTTCTGGCGAACGAATAAGCACCACCAGTGTGTGGCAAGGCTGCAGCCATTTCGTTGATGCTATAGATCATGAATAGATACATAGTTCCGATAATTAAGGTGGCAATAAACATGCCTCCCCATCCGGCTTGTCCGATACCGAGGTTCCAACCTGAGTAATGGCCAGAAATAACGGCCGCTACACCCAAGCCCCACAGTCCCCATGAGCCGGCATGGCGTTGTAAACCACGCTTATCGAAATACTCACTACTTGCTTGCTGGTAGACGACTCCACCAGATCCTTTTTGTGACACTAATCCCTCCATAAGGTGATAGTTCGGTCTTTCTAAGTGAGCAGATTAGGGCAAAAAGGTATATGAAAACACACCATTTGAGGAAATTTTTGGAACTTTAGTAACTTCGGTCACAAATTACTTATTTTTTGGGACTAATTCAAAAATCCAATCGTGATTATCCGGCGCGTCACCCGTTTGTATGGCTAGCAGATTTTCCCTTAATTTTGAGGTTATTTCGCCAGTCTGATTTTGATTGATGGTCCAATTGGCCCTGGTCGACATGACCTGGCCAACCGGGGTGATGACCGCGGCAGTTCCGCAGGCGAAGACCTCCTGGATCTGACCGCTTGCTGCCCCCTCGCGCCAATCGTCGATGCTGATTTTTCCTTCTTCAACCTCAAATCCAAGGTCCTTGGCTAGAGTCAAAATTGAATCCCTGGTTATGCCCGGCAACAAGCTGCCCGTGAGTTTCGGAGTAATTAATTTTGGACCATTTGCAGTCCTGAAGACGAAATAAAGATTCATTCCGCCCATTTCTTCAATCCATTTGCGTTCGGTAGCGTCAATCCAAACCACTTGATCGCAACCTTGTTCTGAGGCTTGCGCTTGGGCAATTAAGGATGCTGCATAGTTGCCAGCACACTTGGCTTCGCCAGTACCACCTACAGCTGCTCGAACATATTCCTCACTTAGCCAAACTGAAACTGGTTTTAATCCCTTGGGGAAATACGCACCAGCAGGTGAAGCGATTAGCATGAAGAGATATTTATTAGCAGGCCTTACCCCTAAGCCAACTTCAGTGGCAAACATAAAGGGGCGAAGGTAGAGCGACTTTTCTTTATCACTTGGCACCCAAGCACTATCTATGCTCACTAATTCTTTTATTGCTTGAACAAAAACTGCTTCATCGAGCTCTGGCATAGCCAAGCGTTTGGCTGAGCGGTTAAATCTTGCTGCATTATTAAATGGTCTAAATGCTTTTATGCTTCCATCTTGATGGCGATAAGCCTTTAAGCCCTCAAAAATTTGCTGGCCATAATGCAATGCCATATTGGCTGGGTCAATTTTGATTTCACCGTAAGGTAAAACTTTTGCGCTATGCCAGCCTTTTTCAGCGTCAAATTCAATAGTGACCATGTGGTCAGTGAAACTTCTGCCAAAGCCAGGGTTTTCGAGTATTGCTTCGCGCTCTTGAGCAGATTTGGGGTTGGTTGAGCGAGTTATGACAAATTCCATCCTTAGCTCACCTCTTTTGCTAAAGCTTCCCCAATTTCAGTGGTAGAGCGTTTTTTATCGCCTCTTTGAGCAAGATCTTTAGCTACAGCTTGCTCGACTCTTTTTGATAAATCAGCCTCACCTAAATGATCTAGCAACATTGAAACGCTCAAGATTGCTGCAGTCGGATCGGCAATATCTTGACCCGCAATATCAGGTGCTGAACCATGCACCGGCTCAAACATCGATGGATTGACGCGATCTGGGTTGATGTTGCCGCTTGCAGCTAGGCCAATTCCTCCAGCTATGGCGGCTCCAATGTCTGTCAAAATATCACCAAATAAATTATCGGTAACAACCACATCAAATTTTTCAGGATTAGTTACAAAAAACATGCTGGCAGCATCTATGTGTTGGTAAGCGACTTCAACATCAGAGAATTCTTCATGAACCTTTGCCAAAGTTCTGCGCCACATATCACCTGAATTAACTAAGACGTTTGCCTTATGCACTAAAGTCAAGTGCTTTTTTCTTTTTTGTGCTCTCTTAAAGGCATCTCGGATTACCCGCTCCGCGCCAAAGGCGGTGTTTAAGGATTCTTCGGTAGCAACTTCTTGCAGGGTTCCTTTTCTCATGACTCCACCTGATCCAACATATGCACCTTCAGTTCCTTCGCGAACTACCACCATGTCGATATCTTTATCAGTTTTACCTGCCAAGGGGCCGGTAACTCCTGGGTAGAGTTTTACTGGTCGCAAATTCACGTAATGATCTAATTCAAATCTGAGTTTTAATAAAAGCCCGCGCTCTAATGGGCCAGGTGGAACTCTCGGGTCGCCCACTGCGCCTAGCAATATTGCATCAAATTTTTTTAGCTCTTGTAATACAGATTCAGGTAGTGCTTCACCCGTTGCTAAATAGCGAGCTGCCCCGAGGTCATAATTTTGCGTTTGAATGGTCGAATCCCCGGCAGCTGATTTTAAAACCTTAACGGCTTCTCGGGTGACTTCTTGGCCGATCCCATCTCCAGGAATCAAGGCAATGTTGTACTTTGACATATCAGCCAAGCGTAGAGGCGAAGGGTTTTTGCTTTACCTGCTACCCTTGAAGACGAATGTTTAACTGCTTGCTTCTCATTAGCCGCAGCGAGGCCTAAAAGAATCGGCCTCCTCGCTGCGGGTTACGAGTTTGCGCCGAAATCTCTCCCGAAGCAAAGCAGAAAGGCTTTTACAAAGTGATTAAGCAAAACCCCCAAAAACCCTCGAAGATGCCATTTAATAGGTATAAACCATTTGCCCCGATTGCCCTAAAAGATCGCACCTGGCCGGACAAGGTTATTTCTAAAGCTCCACGCTGGTGTGCAGTTGACCTTCGTGATGGAAACCAAGCGCTAATTGACCCTATGTCGCCCAGTCGAAAGCTAAAAATGTTTGAGTTACTAGTCAAGATGGGTTACAAAGAAATTGAAGTTGGGTTTCCTTCCGCATCGCAAACTGACTTTGATTTTGTCAGAGAGTTAATTGAAAAAGACTTGATCCCAGATGATGTAGTGATTCAAGTTTTAACTCAGGCCAGAGATCACTTAATCGAACGCACCTATGAGGCCATTGCCGGAGCCGACCAGGCGGTAGTTCACGTATATAACTCGACGTCTACTTTGCAGCGCGAGGTTGTTTTTGGGCTTGACAAAGAAGGCATCAAAGAAATCGCTACTCATGGCGCCCAATTAGTTAAGAAATATGCAGAAAGTGCAGATGGTGAAATTTATTTTGAATATTCGCCAGAGTCTTACACCGGAACTGAATTGGAATACGCTGTTGAGGTTTGCAACGCTGTTACTGAAATTTGGGAACCAACCAAAGATCGCCCAGCAATAATTAATTTGCCAGCAACAGTAGAAATGGCAACTCCTAATATTTATGCCGATTCGATTGAATGGATGAGTAGAAACTTAGCTAATCGCGAGGCAGTAATTTTGTCGCTACACCCTCATAACGATCGGGGAACTGCAATCGCAGCCGCTGAGTTGGGATACATGGCAGGCGCTGATCGAATTGAAGGATGCCTATTTGGAAACGGTGAGCGCACCGGCAACGTCGATTTAATCACTTTGGGAATGAATCTATTTAGCCAAGGAATCGACCCAGAGATTGACTTTAGTGATATTGATGAAATCAAACGTACTGTTGAATACTGCAATCAATTGCCAGTTCATGAACGACATCCATATGGCGGGGATTTGGTTTACACCGCTTTTAGTGGTTCACATCAAGATGCAATTAATAAGGGATTAAAAGCTTTGCAACGTAAAGCTGAAGCTGCAGCTGTTTCGGTTGATGAGCATCAATGGGAAGTTCCCTATCTTCCAATTGATCCCAAAGATGTTGGGCGCAGCTATGAGGCGGTAATTCGGGTTAATTCACAATCTGGCAAAGGTGGCGTTGCTTACATCATGAAAAGCGAACACAACTTAGATTTGCCAAGAAGATTGCAAATTGAATTTAGTCAAGTAGTTCAAAAAATTACTGATTCGCAGGGTGGAGAGGTAACCGCTGGGCAACTGTGGGAGATCTTTCAAGATGAATATTTACCAAATCCGCAAAAACCTTGGGGCAGATTTTCACTGAATTCTGTCACTCAAGATTCTGCAGTAGATGGCGACACTACTTTGAATGCCATGATAAAAGATTTAGGTAATGAAGTGAGTTTGCGTGGTGTCGGCAATGGTCCAATTGCCGCTTTTGTTGAAGCACTTGCTTCTCATGGAGTGAGGGTGAGAGTGCTGGATTACCAAGAACATGCCATGAGTGCTGGTGGAGATGCGCAAGCTGCTGCGTTTTTGGAATGCCAAGTAGGTGACAAAATCTTGTGGGGCGTAGGTATTGACCCAAGTATTGTGACAGCTTCTTTAAAGGCAATAATTTCTGCGGTTAATCGAGAGCTATCACCGCACCGGGGTTAAAAATATTTTTTGGATCTAAAGTTTTTTTAAGTAGTTTTATGGTCTGGAGATAATTTTGACTTCTAACTAGGTGTAAAAACTCGCATTTAGCTCGCCCTACGCCATGCTCGCTAGCTACAGTTCCGCCAAAATCTGCCACTAATTGATAAGTAATCTTTTCGGCAGATAAGTCATCTTTGCCTGGGCCAATAATTTCTAAATGCAAATTGCTCTCAGCGATGTGACCATAAACTAAAGTTTGAGTAACTTCGAGCAAAGCTCTCACCTCTTGATGAAATCGCTTAATAAATTCATCTAGATTTTCTGGTGGAATACCTACATCTGCTTTATGTATCAAACCTAGAGAGCCAACGGCTTCTCCTAATTGCTCTCTTCGTGCCCAAAATTCTCGCCGTTCCTTCTCGTTTTGGCTTTGAATATGAGGTAGGTCTGCTAATTCCAGTGGAGAGTCGGTTTCAAGCAGCATCACTACCGGATGCTCCGCTAATGGATTAGATAAATTTAAAAACTTACAGACCAACTTCATGCTCTCAGCGTCAATTGCTTCAGCTGCTAACACTCGCTTTTTTTCTAAAAAGCACTTAGCGATCAAATCTGAACACTGAGAAAACTCATTAAAACCTATAAGATAAGTATGAGCTTCAGGCAGTGGGCTTTTTACTCTTACTCTCACCCTTGTAATGATTGCCAGCGTTCCTTCGCTACCTACTAACCAAGCAGGCAAGTCATATCCAGCCCCATCTTTGGTGGTGCTGCCCAAGGAGTCAATTACTGTGCCATCGGCAAGCACCGCTTCTACGCCTAAAACTTGTGCTTTAGTTGTGCCAAAGTACACGACCCTAATGCCACCTGCGTCAGTCGCAACTGTTCCACCAATTGTCGCGCTATCTCTAGCAGCTAAATCAACTCCGTAGGCAAATCCATAACTTGTCACATGACTAGCTAAATCTTTGATTGTTACACCAGCGCCAACTATCACTGAGCGGTCTAATTTATTAACCGGATTTAATTCCTTTAGACGCAAGGTAGATAAAACAATTGGCAATGAGCCATTCTTGGTCTCCCCCGGGACTGATCCATGAACCAATCCAGTATTTCCGCCTTGCGGAACGATCGGAATTAAATTTTCACTGCAATACTTGACTATTTCACTAACTTCTTTAGTGTTACCAGGTTTAACCACGGCTAAGGCGGCTCCTGCATAGCGCCCAGTCCAATCGGTTAGATGCGATTGGGCTAACTCATTTGTTAAAACATTTTTTTCACCAACAAGTGAAGCAAGCTTTGCTAAGTGCGTATGGCTCATAATTAATGCAAGTTAACTACGCGAGCGTAACTTGCCTCAACAGAAGCTGCGACTTTTTCTAGTATTTCAGTTGGTACCGGAGTATCGACAGTTAGTACAAGTAAAGCGTTTCCACCTTGACGGTCTCTTGCTACTTGCATGGCGGCAATATTTATCTCTGCTTCACCTAAGATCGCACCAATTTTTCCAATAATGCCGGGGCGGTCAGTATAGGTGAATAGAACAAAGTGATCACTAAAACCTAAATCCAGAGTAAAGCCATTTATTCCAACAACTTTTCCAATGTGGTGCGGGCCGGTAATCGTTCCTGCGACTGAAAAGAAATCTCCGTTGGTAGTCGAAATACCAATTGTCACGAGATTTCGATAATCCGGGCTAAGGGGGTCTTTGTTTAATTCAACTACTACTCCGCGCTCCTTGGCCAGTAGCGGAGCATTCACATATGAAACTTGCTCATCTACTAATTGAGAAAAAATTCCTTTTAATGCAGAAAGTTCTAAAATTGCCAAATCATGTTCAATTAATTCACCAAAAACTGTTACCTTCACATGAGTGATGGCAGAATCGGCAAGCGCGCAAACTACATGCCCTAGGTCCTCTGCTAAGGGTAAAAGCGGTCTGACTTCTTCAGCAATTAAGCCGCCGCGAACATTCACCGCATCGGGGACTAATTCGCCAGATAGTGCGAGGCGCACACTCTTAGCTACAGCAATTCCTGCCTTTTCTTGCGCCTCATCAGTAGAGGCACCTAAATGAGGAGTTGCCACTACTTGGTCCAACTCAAAAAGTGGAGAATCCGTGCATGGCTCTTTTGCATAAACATCTAATCCAGCACCAGCGACTCTTTTTTCTTTGAGCGCAACATAAAGTGCTTGTTCATCAACAATGCCGCCGCGAGCTGCGTTGATTATGTGAACAGAAGGCTTAACTTTTTTTAGAGCGTCTTCACCGATTAAGCCAACAGTTTCAGAAGTTTTGGGTAAGTGAACGGTAATGAAGTCGCTTTGCTCAAGTAATTCTTCAAATGAAACGCTTCTCACTCCCAATTGCGCAGCTTTTGCTGGCTGTATATATGGGTCATAAGTAATTAAATTAACGCCAAACCCAGATAGGCGTTGGGCAATCAATGCACCAATTCGACCAAAGCCCACGATTCCGACAGTTTTATCTGCTAGTTCAACGCCGGAAAACTTACTTCGCTTCCATTCGCCGCCACGTAAAGCTGCATGCGCTGGTGAAATATTTCTCGCGCTTGCCAAAAGTAAGCCAATTGCTAGCTCTGCAGCAGAGGTAATGTTTGAAGTTGGCGCATTAACCACCATCACACCGTGTGAAGAGGCTGCGTTTACATCTACGTTATCTAAACCAACTCCAGCACGGGCAATTACCTTTAAGTTTCTAGCTGTGCTTAATACTTCTTCGTCTACTTGTGTAGCTGAGCGAATTAACATGGCGTCCGCATTAACCACCTCTTGAAGTAGTGCTGCTCGATCGGTGCCATCTACATTTTTAACATCAAAGTCTGGCCCAAGAGCTTCAACAGTTGCTGGCGATAGTTCTTCTGCAATTAAAACAATTGGTTTGGCCATAGCGTTATTCTATTAAGCGCGTTTTCGACAAGCATCGGAGCAGTACTTGACTTGATCCCAAGTTTTTTCCCACTTCTTGCGCCAAGTCATTGGCCTGTGACACACCACACAAACCTTTTCTGGTTTTGGTTTTCGTGAGATGTGCCTCGCCATTTAAATTATCGTTGCGCTTTTCCTGAGAAGTCGTCTTGATTTGAATTTACCCAAGCCATTAATCCACGTAGGCGCTTGCCAACTTCTTCGATCTGTAAGCTTTCGCCCTTAGCTCGATACTTCTTGAACTTCTTAGCTCCATTATCTTGATCTTCAATAAAGGTACGAGCAAACTCACCTGTTTGAATATCCTTCAAGATCTTCTTCATACGCTTTTTAGTCTTTTTGTTAATCACTCTTGGGCCTGAGGTGTAATCTCCAAATTCAGCGGTATCTGATACGGACCAACGCATCTTGGTTAATCCGCCTTCGTACATGAGATCAACAATTAATTTAAGTTCATGCAAGCATTCAAAGTAAGCAACCTCTGGCTGGTAACCTGCTTCAACCAAAGTTTCAAATCCAGCTTGAACTAGAGCGGCAGTACCTCCGCAAAGCACAGCTTGCTCGCCGAATAGATCAGTTTCAGTCTCTTCGGTGAAGGTAGTTTTAATTCCACCGGCACGCAATCCACCAATTGCTCTGGCATACGAAAGCCCTAGCGCCCAAGCGCTATTAGTGAAATCTTGTTCTACGGCAATGATTACTGGAACGCCTCGACCATTTACATATTCACGTCGAACTAAGTGACCTGGGCCTTTCGGGGCCACCATAATTACATCAACATTGCTTGGAGGTTTGATATAACCAAAACGAATATTGAAACCGTGTCCAAAAAATAGCGCTTTTCCTGCAGTCAAGTGTGGTTCGATATCTGATTTATAAACATGGCGTTGCAAGTGGTCAGGCACCAAAATCATGATTACGTCAGCTTCACTTGCTGCCACATCTGGAGTTACAACTCTTAAACCTTCTTGTTCTGCCTTAGCGCGTGAAGGTGAACCTTCTTTTAAGCCAACGCGAACGTCCACACCAGAATCGCGCAAGTTCAAAGAGTGAGCATGCCCTTGTGAGCCATAACCAATCACAGCAACTTTCTTGCCATGAATGATTGAAATATCTGCATCTTTTTCATAAAACAACTCGGCCACGTCTGCTTCCCCTCTTAATTTAACTCTTGACTTTCAAGAGTCAGTTTAAAAAATTAACTGTTGTGCTTTGCTTTGTCGGTTAGTGACTTTTGACCTCTGCCTACCGCCACCATGCCTGATTGTACTAATTCTTTAATTCCATAGGGCTCGAGAACCTTAACTAAGGCATCTAACTTATCTCGATTACCAGTGGCTTCAATAGTGACCGAATCTTGCGATACATCAACTACTTTGGCTCTGAATAATGAAACGGTTTCTAAAATCTGTGATCTACTAGCAGGAGTCGTTTTTAACATAAACAACAACAGCGCGCGCATTAAAGAATTAGTTGAATAAAGTTACACAAATTTTAAAAAATTAAATAAATTATTTAAAATTTTAGTTACTTGCTCTAATGGATGCGCTTCAACACTTACCACAATGGTCATGCGAGAAACTTCTTGCGACTCAGTCGGGCCCACCGCTAAAGATTCGATGTTGAAACCGCGGCGAGCAAATAAACTTGCGGTACGAGCTAAAACGCCTGGTTGGTTTTCTACTAAAACACTTAAAGTATGGCGTGACATTAGTCTTCACGCTCCCACTTTGGGGCGATGTCTCTGGCGTACTTAATGTCAGAGTTGCTGGCACCTGCTGCCACCATTGGCCAAACCATTGCATCCTTATTAACTTGAAAGTCAATCACTACTGGAGCGTCGTTGATTCCTAGAGCCTTTTCAATAACCGAATCCACTTCATCTGGATTGTCGCAACGCAATCCCACGCATCCGTAAGCATCAGCAAGCTTTACAAAATCTGGAAAACTATGTGACTGTAAATCCGTATTGGAGTAACGCTCGTTGTAAAACAAAGTCTGCCATTGACGAACCATTCCTAATGAGGAGTTATTAATTAACGCCACCTTTATTGGAATGTTATTGATTGCACAAGTTGCTAATTCTTGGTTGGTCATTTGGAAACAACCATCACCATCAATTGCCCATACAGTGGTGTCAGGTTGACCAACCTTCGCACCCATCGCTGCCGGTACTGCAAAACCCATAGTGCCAAGCCCGCCACTATTTAACCAAGTGCCCGGCTTCTCGTACTTAACAAATTGGGCAGCCCACATTTGATGTTGGCCCACTCCGGCAGCATAAATTGCATCTGGACCAGTTATATCTGAAAGTCTTTCAATTACATATTGCGGTGAAAGTGAGCCGTCGTTTGGTAAGTCGTATCCCAATGGATAAGTTTCTCGCAAACGATTTAATACTGACCACCAAGCTTCGTAGTCTCCACTTACGCCTTTTTTTTGCTCGTCTTTAATTGCGGCAAGCAGCAATGAAAGAACTTCTTTAGCATCGCCAACAATTGGAATATCGGCAAAACGATTCTTTCCAATTTCTGCCGGATCAATATCAGCATGAATTACTTTTGCTCCAGGTGCAAAGGTAGCTAAGTCTCCAGTTACCCGATCATCAAATCGCGTTCCTAAAGCGATTAGTAAATCGCTTTGTTGTAATGATCCAACTGCAGCAACCGTGCCATGCATGCCTGGCATTCCAAGATGTTGCGGGTGCGAATCTGGGAACGCTCCCCGAGCCATCAGAGTGGTTACTACTGGAATTTGAGTAATGCTGGCTAATTCAAACAGCTCCTTATGTGCGCCTGCTTTAATAATTCCACCGCCAACATAAAGCACCGGTTTTTTGCTGGAAAGAATTAGGCTTGCTGCTTCTCTGATTTGTTTGTTATTTGGTTTAATAGTTGGCTTGTACCCAGGTAAATTTAATTCTTTAGGCCAAATAAATTCGCTCTTTTTATTTAGTGCATCTTTTGAAATATCCACCAAAACTGGCCCTGGCCGCCCAGTAGAGGCGATATGAAAAGCTTCATGAATTGCATTTGGAATATCTTTTGGATCTGTTACTAAGTAATTATGTTTGGTTATGGGAAAGGTTATTCCTCGAATATCTGCTTCTTGAAAAGCATCTGTTCCAATTGCTTGGCTGGGAACTTGACCAGTTATTGCCACCATTGGCACCGAATCCATATGAGCATCGGCAATTGGGGTAACTAAATTGGTAGCACCTGGCCCGCTGGTAGCCATGCAAACTCCGACTTTGCCGGTAGCTAGGGCATAACCTTCTGCGGCGTGACCTGCTGCTTGTTCATGGCGAACTAAAATGTGACGAACTTTTTTGGAATCCATCAACGGATCGTAGGCAGGCAAAATAGCGCCACCGGGAATACCAAAAACGGTTTCTACTCCGGCCTCTTCTAGTGATCGAATTAAGCTTTGAGCTCCGGTTAGTTGTTCGCTCATTTATCGTCCTCTTCTTGGCCTAGTCTTTCACTTACCTCACTCGAGTAACAAAAAACCCCCCGGCCCTAAGGCATCGGAGGGTGGCGCGCTGGCTGGGTCTTAACTAGCCGACGCGCTTACTAACTACTACGAGATTGTTAAGCATGTGCCTCATAGGTTAACGCATTAAGCCTGACCCCACAAGATCTGGGGCCAGGCTTAATTGGCGATTAGATGAATAACAGTTGCGCACCTTCAGTTAGTTCAATGAAGTCACTCGCACTGATGATGCCTTCAACATCGTCGCGCAGATCAGATGCTTCTAAGTGGTTCATGTCAGCACTCAAACGGCAAGCCCATAGATGTCCGCCGGAAGCAACTATTTGATCCAAGAAATCTGGGACTTCTGGCACTCCCAAATCTGCTATTTGTTTTTTCAGCATTTTGGTGGCCATAGCAGTCATTCCAGGTGCTGGAGCTAAAGATTGCGGAAGATGCATATCTTTAACTGGCAAGTGCATTGCAGTGTTACCAATTGGGCTAAATTGCAGATCGTTCATTCTAGATTTTGTAATCATGTCAAAACCCCAAAAGGTAAAGAATAAATGGGTTTCTATTCCTTCACCTAAAGCTGCGTTACCCAAAATCAAACCTGGATAAGCCATATCCAAATTACCTTTTGAGCAAATTATTGCTAGTTTTCTATCTGTTTCGTTTTCGTCCGCAAAACTTGGGACGATACTTGGTGCAGTCATTTCATATTCCCCTTATACACAACCCTTAGGTTTTGGCAATCCTGCGATATAACTCATTTTCTTTGCAGGTTTTTTTGGAAACAAAGTAAATTGTTCTTTTACTGAGACCCCGCCGACGGTTTGCACGCGACGAGAAGTCGCAGTCTCTCCTTCGGTTTTAAAGTCAGAACGCAAAAAGTTGATTACCTTCCAGTGGTCATCTGTTAACTCAATTCCGATTTGTTCGGCTAGAGCTTTAGCAATCTCTTCATTCCATTCGTCATACTCAGTTAGAAAACCTTCTTCGTTGACGTTTACTTGCTTGCCAGCAATTTCTACCTGTGGCATTTTGTTCAACCCCTTATTTACTTGCAGCCGGTTGCTTTTTTCCGGCCATTGACATTAATGCTGGAATTGGAAGCTTTCTTCCTTTGAGAAGCAAGTTCCAATAGATCCATCTGAATGCGAG
>JAYPCW010000002.1:0-45523 GCA_038124905.1 Candidatus Nanopelagicales bacterium
AGCAGTTCTCTGGTAGCTTTCGCTTCTGCTTCACCTAGCGGTGCACCATGGCTTGCTGCAGTTCCTTTGGCGTTTGGCGCTGGCCAGGCAATTTCCGACTGCAGTTGAATTAGGCAAGGACCAGATTGCGCTTTTGCTTTCTCAATGACTTTATAAATTTCTTGCGGATCTAAACTGCCCGATGGCGCAGTTTCAACTTTAAAAACATTCCAGCCATAACTTTGGTATCTAAGTTTTACATCTTCAGTAAAGGCGCGATTGGTATCTCCATCTATGCTTATTTGATTGTCATCCCAGAAAACTATTAATTGATCCAACTTTAAGTGGCCAGCTAATGAAGATGCTTCACTAGTGATGCCCTCTTGTAAGTCACCATCGCTGGCAATCACATAGGTATAACTCGAAAACAATCCTTGAGATTGACTCAATTCGGGTTGCAAAAGTCCATGGGAATACCGGTTCGCTATCGCAACTCCAACTGCTGTTGCTAAGCCTTGACCAAGCGGCCCGGTAGTCATTTCAACGCCCTTGGTGTGTCCAAATTCTGGATGACCTGGAGTGAGACTGTCTAGGGTTCTAAATTCTTTTAAGTCATCTAGCGTTAAGCCATAGCCATTTAGAAATAACTGCGCATAAAGCAGCATGCTGGCGTGACCACAAGAGAGAATTAATCGGTCTCGACCCAACCAATTAGGGTCTCGAGGATCATGCCGCATAACTTTATTAAAAAGTAAATGAGCCAAAGGCGCCAAAGCCATGGCAGTTCCCGGGTGACCATGACCAGCTTTTTCTACGGCATCTAAGGCAAGAAGTCGGGCTGTAGTTACTGCCTTGTCATCTAAGTCACACCAGTTAAAGGTCACTAATCTTCCTTTGCGTTTTTATTGCGCCCAGCCTACCCATCAAGGTAGTTCATTTCGTGGTGATCCATGTCTTGCACTAGCGTTAAGTTTTGAGAAGATTATTTAATTAGAAAAAGGGATCTATTTGACCGCCCCAACTACCGGTAAACCCAGTCGCGGAAAGTTAGCTGCCTATCTGGCTCTGACCAAACCGCGAATTATCGAGTTACTCTTAGTAACTACTGTTCCCACTATGTTTTTGGCATCCGGAGGTTGGCCAAATTGGCAAACAGTAATTTTCACTTTTGTTGGCGGAGCGCTAGCCGCCGGGGGAGCTAATGCCTTAAATAATGTAGCGGATAGTGATATCGATGTTTTGATGGAAAGAACCGGACATCGGCCGCTGGTAACCGGTGAAGTATCTACTAAAGGCGCGCTTGCGCTTGGTCTTGGTCTTTCATTCTTTTCAGTGATTTTCTTATCGTTGTTGGTAAATATTTTGTCTGCCGCGCTAGCGGCAGCAGCAGTTTTATTTTATGTTTTCATTTACACGCTTTGGTTAAAACGTCGTACTGCACAAAATATTGTCTGGGGAGGAATTGCCGGCTGCTTTCCAGTTTTGATTGGTTGGGCTGCAGTAACCAACTCGCTTTCTTGGGCACCAGTTGTCTTGTTCTTGGTTGTTTTCTGGTGGACGCCACCGCATTACTGGCCGCTTTCAATGCAATATCGAGATGACTATGCACGATCAAAAGTTCCTATGTTGCCAGTGGTAGCTCCAACTAAAACGGTAGTAAAAAATATCGTCATCTATTCATGGATTATGGCGTTAACTAGCATGGCGCTCCCGCTAGTTTCAGATGTTGGCTGGATATATTTAGTGATCGCTGGTTTAGCCAATTTAATTTTTTTATACCAAGCCCACGCATTGCAATATCGGGCGCTGGGCAATCTACCTACAAAGCCAATGCGATTATTTAAATACTCGATTACCTATTTAGCGCTTATTTTCTTTGCGGTTGGGTTAGATCCTTTAATTGGCTAAAAAACGCATCGCGTATGTCAGCGCAGAACTAAACAAAGAGGATCCTGACCCGGATTTTGATTGGCCGATTTTTAAGCAGGCTTGTGAAGATTTGCCGCTTGATTTACGGTTAGTTAATTGGGATGACGCTTCTGTTGACTGGTCAGAATTTGACCTAGCGGTTGTGCGTTCACCCTGGAATTACAGTAATCAGCGTGAAAAGTTTGTTTCTTGGGCTTATCGAACTGAGCAGTTAACTAATCTCCAAAATCCAGCCAAAATAATCGAAGCCAATACCGACAAGCGTTACTTACTTGAATTAGCAAAGGTTGTGCCCATAATCCCTACTTTCTTTATCAAACAGGGTCAAGATGCAACACTAAAAATAAATGAGTTGTTTAACCAAAACCAAGCTTTAGCGATTAAACCAAGTGTTGGCGCGGGTGCTTCTTTGGCTTCCCGGGTGACTAACCCTTTAGCAGCAAAAGCCGCCATTGACAGAATTTTGCAGGCAGGGTTTGTCGCAATGGTTCAGCCATACTTTGAAGAAGTTGATACCGCTGGGGAAGTAGCAGTAGTTCTTGTCGGTGGTGAGATTTCCCACGCGGTAAGAAAGGTTCCAGCTTTAACAGTTGGGGGACATGGAGACCCGCAAGAAATAGTCGAGGTGACTGAGCAAATGCGGGATTTTGTTCAAAAGGTTTCTAGTCAAGTGAGCAATTTCAATGAACTGCTTTATGCCAGAGTAGATGTTGTTCCAACGAAGTCGGGCTTGGTTTTGATGGAGTTGGAAATGACTGAACCTACGTTATTTTTTGAACAGCGTCCGCACGCAGCAAATCTCTTAGCCAAGAAGGTTCTTGGATTGCTCTCTGGTTGAGAGAAGCATTTTTACCAGAAAAACCCAAAGAAGTACGGCTAGCGCTACATGCACTGCTACTAGCGCCCAAGGAAGCCCGGTAAACCATTGGCTGTAACCCACTATCGCTTGGGCTGCAGCAATACCGATTACAAAGTTTAGATTTTTAGAAAGTGATGATTTTATCTTCATAACTTTTAGTAAGACAAATGATCCGATGAGCAAGCCGACAAATAACCAAACGGCATCTGCATGGAGCCAAGCCATGCTCCTCACATCAAGGTTAAATCTGGCGGCTTCTGTGTCTCCTGAATGTGGGCCGCTACCGGTGGTAATCGTGCCTAGAATAATTACGATCAAACCAACACCAAAGGCACTTTGAATCAGATAGTGTGCTGTGCCAGCTAAATCGGCAAACTTTTGAGTTTTCTTGGGGTTTTGAGCTTTCCAAATGAACCCTACCGCTAACGCAACTAAAACTATTGAGATAAGAAAATGTGCCATTACCGTAAATGGATTTAAGCTGGTAAGAACCGTGATGCCGCCTAGTACCGCCTGGAATATCGTTCCCAGCAAAGGTGCAGCTGAGAGAAATAAAAGTAATTTGTTTTTCTTAAATTTTTTAATTCCATAAATTAAAACCATGATCGCGATTGCTGCTAAAACAAACGTTAAAAGTCGGTTGCCAAATTCAATCCACTTATGAAATCCCTCCGCTTGGCTCGGAGTAGGGGTATAGGAGCCTGGAGCACATTGGGGCCAAGTAGGGCAGCCGAGTCCTGAGCCAGTGAGGCGAACTACTGCACCGGTAACGATGATCCCGGATTGGGCAAGCAAATTTGCATATAAAAGTCTTAAGCCAAATTTTGAGATCACAAAATAAAGCCTACTGGTCAGTATTTTTTTGGCATTGTTTCGCTGAGGCCAGAAGATGCGCTGGTGTGAGGAATTAGTTAACATGGGGGTTATGGAAATAATGACCGAAACCCGCGAAAGGGTTGCCCGGCAAATTCTGACCGATGGCCCAATCTCCGCCTCGGCTTTGGCGAACCGTTTTAAGGTGAGCGATGTAGCAATGCGCCGATTGCTTGATGCTTTAGAAGCAGCTGAATTAATTCGTGGTCATGAAGAAGCTCCTTTTGGCCCGGCAAAACCAAAAGGAAGAGGACGGCCTGCTCGAGTTTTTTCTATTACTGAAAAGGGTAGAAACTATTTTGAATCGGCTTACGACAAAATTGCCAATGATGCCGTTGATTACATCAATGAAATATCCGGAAAGCAAGGCATTAAGGAATTTGCCAAAAGACGCAGCATAAAATTAGCTCAAAAATTTTCAGTTTTTATCAAAGATAAAGATCCGCTTGAGAGAAAAGTATTGGCGCTAAAAGAGCAATTGACTCGTGAAGGATATCTTGCTTCTGTTCAAGAAGAGATGGGTCCAACGCAAACTCTCTTACTCTGTCAGCATCATTGCCCAATTGGGCATGTGGCAACCGAGCATCCTGAATTCTGTGAGGCAGAAACTAAAATGTTTTCTGACCTACTGGGTGTCAATGTGACTCGGTTAAGCACCATGGCAACCGGGGGCGAAGTCTGCACCTCGTTAGTAAGTAAACAAACCAGCAAAGCGCAAAAACTTGCGCAAAAAAAGTAAGGAACACCTATGACAGTAGCTCGCCCAGAACTAGAAGGTCTTGGCAATTACGAATATGGCTGGCACGATGTTGATCCAGCTGGTGAAAGCGCAAAGCGTGGACTAAATGAAGCAGTTGTTCGCGACATCAGCGCTAAAAAGAATGAACCAGCTTGGATGTTAGAAAGGCGACTAAAGGGTCTAGAGCTTTTTGGTAAAAAGCCATTGCCTAATTGGGGAGCGGACCTTACCGGAATTGATTTTGACAATATTAAGTACTTTGTGCGTTCGACTGAGAAACAAGCTACTTCTTGGGATGAGCTTCCGGATGAAATTAAAAATACTTATGATCGCTTGGGAATTCCTGAAGCTGAGAAGCAAAGATTAATTGCTGGTGTTGCTGCTCAGTATGAATCTGAAGTGGTGTACCACAAAATTAGAGAAGATCTTGAAGAACAAGGCGTGATCTTTTTAGATACCGACACCGGTTTGAGAGAGCATGAGGACATTTTCAAAGAGTACTTCGGCTCGGTAATTCCGGTCGGTGACAACAAATTTGCCGCCTTAAACACAGCGGTTTGGTCAGGTGGCTCATTCGTCTATGTGCCAAAGGGAGTCCATGTAGAGATTCCACTTCAGGCGTACTTTCGCATTAACACTGAAAACATGGGACAGTTCGAAAGAACCTTGATCATCGTTGATGAAGATGCCTATGTGCACTATGTAGAAGGTTGCACTGCGCCTATTTACTCGTCAGATTCGCTGCATAGTGCGGTTGTTGAAATTATTGTGAAGAAAGGTGGGCGTTGCCGCTACACCACAATTCAAAACTGGTCTAACAATGTTTACAACTTGGTTACTAAACGAGCGGTAGCTCACGAAGGTGCCACCATGGAATGGATCGATGGAAATATTGGTTCCAAAGTAACTATGAAGTACCCGGCAGTTTGGTTGACTGGCGAACACGCTAAAGGTGAAACCTTGTCGGTAGCTTTTGCTGGAGCAGGACAGCATCAAGATGCGGGAGCCAAAATGGTACACGCGGCACCAAACACCTCTTCGGCGATCATTTCTAAGTCTGTTGCTAGAGCCGGTGGTCGCACCTCGTATCGCGGCTTAATTCAGGTTGATGAAGGCGCTTTCAATGCCAAAACCACAGTTAAGTGTGATGCCTTGTTAGTAGATGACAATTCTCGTTCAGACACCTATCCCTATATTGATTGTCGCGAAGATGATGTCTCGATGGGTCACGAAGCAACGGTATCTAAAGTCTCAGAGGATCAACTCTTTTACCTAATGCAAAGAGGAATGAATGAAGACGAGGCGATGGCAATGATTGTGCGTGGATTCGTAGAACCAATTGCCCGAGAGCTTCCTATGGAGTATGCAATTGAGCTAAATCGCTTAATCGAATTACAAATGGAAGGATCGGTTGGATGAGCGCCGGTTTAGTAGAAAGAGAAATCTTAGTAAAAAATCTCGACGCCAGACCTGATCGAATTCTTTCTCGCAATGCTAGTGACTTTTCTATCCCAACCGGTAGAGAAGAAGAATGGCGTTATGCACCATTAGCAAGATTCGGAGGTTTGACGACTGATGCTGCTCCTGATGCAAAAATTCAGTTCGTAGCGCGTCATGAATCAGCAGTTATCTCACGCGAATTAACTCGAGAAGATGAGACAACCTTTAAATCATTAGATCGAATTGGTGCCCGCGCAATCGAAAATTGGCAAACGGGAATTCTGATTGAAATTCCTGCAAATGCTGAAATTGCTAGCCCTATTTACCTGGACGTTACTACTGAAAAAGGTCTAGCTTTCGGTCATATCGTGATTAGAGCTCGCGAGAATTCAAAAGCGACTTTAGTAATTCAATACAAAGGCACAGGTCACGCTGCGGTCACTTTGGAGACACAAGCTGCCAGTGGAGCCCAGTTGGATTTGATTTCACTTTTTGATTCGGCACGAGATGCTGCTTTAGTAAGTGAGCACGAATTAAATATCGGAAAAGATGCTTTAGTTCGTTCCTTGGCAGTTCAACTAGGCGGGGATGTAATTCGCTACACCCCAAGAGCTAATTTCACTCAAGACCACGGGCAGGTAGAAATTTATGGTGGTTTTTTAGCAACTAATGGTCAATACATTGAAAATCGGGTGTTGGTTGATCATAACCAGTCAGACTGCGTTAGCAATGTTTTGTTTCGCGGCGGCGGTCATGGCGACAAATCACACACCGTTTGGGTGGGGGATGTTTTGATTCGCGAGCACGCCACCGGAACAGATACCTATGAAATGAATCGCAACCTTCTGCTAGATGATGGCGCGAGAGCAGATTCTGTTCCAAATCTAGAGATAGAAACTGGCGACATTTTGCGTGCAGGTCACGCTAGCGTTACTGGGCGACTAGATGACGACCAACTCTTCTATATTCAAAGTCGCGGAATCGATGCGGTTACCGCAAGAAGATTGGTTATCGAAGGGTTTTTTGCTGACATGTTTGGTGAATTTAAGAATCCTGAGGTTTCTGCATTGCTTGCCGAGCGCTTAGAGGAAACCATCTCTATGGCATTAAAGGAGCAAGCATGAGCTGGGCCGAGGTAACAAAGTTAGCTGATTTGCCGATAAATACTGCAAAAAAAGTAGAAGTTAATGGCGAAGAAGTCTGCTTAGTGCGCAATCAAAACGGAGTCTTTGCGGTGGCTGATGCCTGCACTCACGGGGCAGCTTCTTTAGCAGAAGGAACAGTAACCGATAAAGGAATAGAGTGCTGGCTTCACGGCGCAGTATTCGATCTAGAAACAGGCGAGCCACAAAATCCGCCGGCTTCTACGGCAGTTGAAGTTTTTGAAGTAAAAGTAAATGGCGATGGTGACGATGCCGTTGTCTCGGTATCGGTCTGAAAGGTAAAAAATGAGTGAATTAGTAATAAAGGGCTTAAAAGTTTCTGTAGAAACCGATGAAGCGCGCAAAGAAATTTTGCGAGGAGTTGATTTAACTATCAACTCTGGCGAAGTGCACGCAATTATGGGGCCAAATGGTTCTGGCAAATCAACTTTGGCTTATGCGGTTGCGGGTCATCCGAAGTATCAAATCGATGAAGGCGAAATAACTCTAGATGGCGAAGACGTCTTAGAAATGAGTGTGGATGAAAGAGCTCGCGCCGGTTTGTTTCTTGCTATGCAGTATCCAGTTGAAATACCTGGCGTAACTGTAAGTAATTTCTTAAGAACCAGTATCACGGCAGTTCGTGGCGAGGCGCCAAAGCTACGTGACTGGATGAAAGAAATGAACAGCGCGATGAGCGAGATCGGAATGGATCCACAATTTTCAGAACGCAATGTCAATGAGGGATTCTCTGGTGGCGAAAAGAAACGTCATGAGATTCTGCAATTGGAACTGCTAAAACCAAAGATCGCGGTATTAGATGAAACAGATTCTGGATTAGATGTGGACGCTTTAAGAATTGTTTCTGAAGGAATCAACCGTACCGTGGAGCGAAATAACACTGGCGTACTGTTAATTACCCACTACACCAGAATTTTGCGTTACGTAAAGCCAGATAAGGTCAGCGTGTTTGTTGATGGCAAAGTCGTTGAAACCGGAGGCCAAGAGTTAGCAGAAGAATTAGAAGCAAATGGATATGTGAAATTCACTAAGGCAGCCGCCTCAGTATGAGTTTAGTTTCACAGAAAGTCGCGCTGGATGTGATGAGCATCCGGCGTGACTTTCCTATTTTGCAGGTAAAAGTGCGAAATGAAAAACCATTAATTTACCTAGATAGTGCTGCCACCAGTCAAAAACCCGAACAGGTTATAACTGCCGAAGCAAATTTTTATAGAGAATTGAACTCAGGGGTGCACCGTGGGGCGCACTACCTTTCAGAATTAGCAACTGATGCCTATGAGCATGCTCGGGCAAGAGTAGCGGGTTTCGTGGGGGCGAAGCCTGAAGAATTAGTAATAACCAAAAACGCTACCGAGTCATTGAATTTATTGGCCTATGCCTTTAGCAATCAAAATAGTCCATTGCTTTTAAAAGCCGGTGATGAAATTTTGGTCACTGAAATGGAGCATCACGCTAATTTGGTGCCATGGCAACAAGTTGCCGAAAAGACTGGAGCCACTTTGCGGTGGATCCCGATAACAGAATCTGGTGAGCTCTCTTACGAAAGTGTCGAACAGCTAATAACCGAAAAAACAAAAGTAGTTTCAGTAACTCAAATGAGTAATGTGCTTGGAACAATCAATGATTTAGATTTCTTGGCAAAACGGGCGCGGGCAGTGGGTGCCAAATTCTTTGTAGATGCCTGCCAGTCAGTGCCGCACATGAAAATTGATTTTGCAAAAATGAACGCCGATGCCATTGCCTTTAGCGCGCATAAGATGCTCGGTCCACTTGGCATCGGGGTGTTGATAGCGCGTGAAGAATTACTGGATCAAATGCCGCCATTTTTAACCGGTGGCTCCATGATTGAAACTGTGGCAATTGATAGGTCCACATTTGCCAAAGCGCCAAAAAAGTTCGAAGCGGGCACACCTAACGCTGCTGGAATCGTGGCAACAGCTGCTGCTGTTAATTACCTCGAGAATATTGGTATGGAGCAAATTCGTGAACACGAAAAGGAATTAACCGATTACTTATTGAAAGGTTTGGCGCAAATTTCTTCAGTGAAGGTCTTCGCAGCAGAGGTCGCGCAACGAGGTAGTGCAGTGTCATTTGCTGTTGATCAAGTTCATCCACATGATGTGGGGCAAGTGCTAGATGATGACGGTATCGCAATAAGAGTTGGGCATCATTGCGCATGGCCATTAATGAAAAAACTCAATGTGCATGCAACTAGCCGTATCAGCACTTATCTTTATAACGATAAGCATGAGATAGATAAATTTCTAACTTCTCTAGAGCGAGTAAAATCTTTTTTTGGAGTTAAGTGATGCAATTAGAGAGTTTGTATCAAGAAGTGATCCTTGATCACTATCGAAATCCTCGAGGAAAGGGCCTGAGAGGAGAGTGGCAAGGTGAATCTCATCAAGTTAATCCCACTTGTGGAGATGAAATCACCTTACGGGTGAATTTGAATCGGGCTAAAGATCAGATTTTAGATATTTCTTATGAATCACAAGGCTGCTCGATAAGTCAGGCTTCCGCCAGCGTGATGTACGAGCAAGTAAATGAAAAGTCTTTAGCTGATTTTAAAAAAATCTTCGATGAGTTCTACGCCATGATGCAAAGTCAAGGTAAGTTCTCAGCGGATGAAGATTTAATTGGGGATGGAGTGGCTTTTATCGGAGTTGCTCAATACCCAGCAAGAGTAAAATGTGCCTTGTTAGCATGGATGGCAGCCAAGGACGCAATCGGAAAGGCAACACAATGAGTACAGTCGAAGCTAGTTCGAAACACGAAGATGTACTAGAAGCGCTTCATGATGTGGTTGACCCTGAATTAGGGATTAACGTTGTTGATTTAGGGCTTATCTATGGCGTCCAGATAGATGAAGAAGATGTAGCAACAATTGATATGACGTTAACATCCGCTGCTTGCCCGTTAACCGATGTTATTGAGGACCAAACGCGACAAGCGCTAGATGGCTTGGTTAAAGATTTCAAGATCAATTGGGTGTGGCTGCCACCTTGGGGTCCAGAGAAGATTACCGATGAAGGTCGTCAAATGCTAAGAGCCTTAGGATTTAATCTTTAAGGACACTGTTTGAGCCAAATGCAACCGTGGGAGATGTACCGCTCTCTCACTAGGGATCGGGCTGTACTTAACCAAAAATTAGGTAGAGTTACCGGGCGACGAATATTAAATTACGCTAAACCATTTTACAAATACATCTGGGTTCTACTGGTTTTAGTAACCTTTGACGCTTTTTTAATTGTCGCTCAACCTTTGCTCTTTAAAAGAATTGTCGACGAAGGAATACTAAAAGCAAATACCAATGTAGTAGTGGTTAGCGCTGGCTTGGTGGCGTTATTGGCAATTATTTCTGGTTTGGTGAGCATTGTGGAACGTTGGTATTCCGCGCAAATTGGTGAAGGTTTGATTTTGAATCTTCGCAGCGAAGTTTATGATCAAGTACAGCGTCAACCAATAATCTTTTTTACTCGCTCTCAAACAGGTAATCTGATTTCAAGATTGAACAGCGACGTAATCGGCGCCCAGCAAGCCTTTACCTCAACCTTAAGTGGTGTGGTTTCAAACCTTATAGCACTCATCGTGGTGGTCGGGACAATGTTGACGCTCTCCTGGCAAATAACTCTGGGCTCGTTGATTTTGGTCCCTTTGTTCTTATTGCCGGCACGATTTTTAGGCCGAAAATTGCAAGAGTTAACTCGAGATCAGATGAACTTGAATGCCGAAATGAATCAGCAAATGAGCGAACGATTTAATGTTTCTGGCGCACTTTTAATAAAACTTTTTGGAAATTACACCGCAGAAAGCAATAAATTTTCAAACAGTGCATCGTCTGTTAGAGATATTGGAGTAAAGCTAGCAATTGCTAATCGAATATTTATCGTGGCTTTAACGTTGGTTGCGGCCCTCGCCACTGCTTTGGTTTATGGCTTTGGTGGAGTTTTGACAATCGATGGTGCGATTACCTTGGGTACCTTGTTGGCACTTACTGCCTTGCTCGGGCGACTTTATGGGCCGCTTACTGCGCTTTCTAACATCAGAGTTGATGTGATGACTGCTTTAGTCTCTTTTGATCGAGTTTTTGAAATCTTAGATTTAGAAAATCCAATTAAGGATCCAGCCAAGCCAAAGCCACTTCCTCCAGGTGGGCTGTCGATTGAACTCAAAGATGTCAGTCTTACTTATGGGGCGTCAAGCTCATTTTTAGAAACTCTGGGAGTAAATAAGGATCAAGCGTCACTTGATAAAACTCAAGCATTGAAAAAGGTTAGTTTGCAAGTTCCTTCTGGTCAAACTGTCGCCTTGGTTGGCTCTAGCGGTGCTGGTAAATCGAGTTTGATCTCACTAATTTCCCGTCTCTATGACGCAACGGAGGGCCAGGTATTAGTTGGAGGAGTAGATGTAAAGGATTTAGAGACGGCTACTTTGCGAGATGAGATTGGTGTCGTTTCTCAAGAACCACACCTTTTTCACGACTCGATAAAAAATAATCTATTACTTGCAAAGCCCACTGCGAGTGATGAAGAAATTTCTAAAGCCATAGAGTCTGCGCAATTGACTGAATTTATTCAGCGCTTGCCCCAAGGCTTAGAAACTATTGTGGGAGATAGAGGTTATCGATTAAGTGGTGGAGAAAAACAACGCTTAGCTGCGGCTCGGGTATTTCTAAAGGCACCACGAATTGTCATTTTAGATGAAGCAACTTCGCATCTTGACGCCGAGAATGAATCGCTTTTACAAGCGGCGCTTGCCACAGCTCTCGAGAACAGAACCGCGCTAGTGGTGGCGCATCGATTGTCGACAGTGATTAATGCAGACAAAATTGTAGTTCTGGATCAAGGTCGAATAATTCAACAGGGAACCCATGAAGATTTACTCAGACTTGGTGGAATTTATCGTGAGTTGTTTGAAACTCAATTAATCTAACTTTGTCAGTTCAGCCAATTCTTTTCTAGTTAGGATTCCCCAACCGAGAAGAATCATAAAAGCAAAAACAAACCATTGCAACGAGTAAGCTAAGTGAGAACCAAAAGTGAGCTCTGGGGGATTAACTGGTTGCAATTCGCCTGAACCGTTTAATTGATTTAGATAAAAAGGAAAATCCTGAGCGCCTAATTCAAATTGAGTTCGATTTATAGCGTTTACTTGGCCTGTTGGTAAATCATCAGGACGGGCTACCTCTGGTTCTAAATTTTGCAAGTAGCCTTCAATAGTTATTAATCCACTAGCTGGCTTAGGAACATCTGGACTTTCAGTTGCTGCTGCCCGTGCCGGGGTGAAACCTCGATTTACTAAAACCACCTGGCCATTAGCGGTGCTGAACTTAGCGACCACCCAGAAACCTAACTGTCCTTCAAGGTAACGTCTTCTAACGAGTTTTTGACTTTCAGCCTTGAAACTTCCCTCGACAGTAATTTTTTGCCAGGAAGAATAATCATTTTTTGAAAAATCCAATTCTTGATTTGCACTATTTAGTGCCGTGGCAACGGACTGATTAAAATTTACTCTCGCTTCATGTCTTTCATATTGCCAAATACCTAATCTAATACAAACAGCAATGGCAATGACAATTAAACCTGTAAAAATAAGCCAATTTTTGCTAGTTAAAAGCCTAAAGATTTGACTTCTTGATGGATTTAACATTTGAATTAAAGTTTACGCGAGGAGTAATTAGCGGTGAGTAGGTTCTCTCGCGCCCAGCATTGGCCACTACCACTGCAATATAGGGTAGGAAAATCGCCCCTAAAATGAAGGCAATTCGTAAATTGCCTTGAGTAAGTACCGCGGCGACGAAGCAGATGGTTCTCAGGCTCATTGAAAATAAGTAACGACGCGCCCGCCCTTTTTGTTCTTGCAAGAAGCTGGTCTGGGCATTAGTTATTCGATAAACCGTCTCTTCGCTCAACTTTTCCCTCCGTAGCAAAGCCTAAGGCTGATTAGCAGATTAAGCCACACGAAACCAGTTCACGGCCAGCAGGTAAGTTCAGGGGCGTGAATTTGGAAAAAGTGGCCCTAGTGCTTGGCGCAAACCGAGGCATTGGGTTAGCCATCGCTAATGAATTTTTAGCTGATGGCTGGAAAACAATTGGGACCTATCGGTCAGGCCCAGCAGAGGCAAATTTTGATCAATTACCTTGTGACTTGGCAGACGTTTCAAGTGTCGAAACATTGGTAAACCAAGTTGAAGCTAAATACTCTCGAATTGATGCCTTAGTAATTAATGCTGGTTGGAATAAAGATTCTTTGCTCATGCGATTGACTGATGAGGATCTGTTGCAAATTGTTCAAACTAATTTAATCGGGAGCATTCAAGCTGCCAGGCGAGTAAGTCGCTTGATGATGAAGCAACGCTCGGGAAGCATAATTTTCATCGGTTCAGTCGTTGGATTTTTAGGATCCGCTGGTCAAACCGCTTATGCCAGTACCAAAGCCGCCCTGGTTGGTGCTGCAAGATCTATGGCTAGAGAATTAGGACCACGAAATGTTCGAGTTAACGTTGTTGCTCCAGGTTACGTAAACACTTATATGACAAAAGATCTACCAGAAGATCACAAATGGGCGATAGCCAGCGCAACCCCGCTAGGAAGAACCGCTGAACCAGTCGAAATTGCCAAGAGCGTAGTTTTTCTCTCATCAGATGACGCCTCGTTTATCACTGGTGCGGTAGTTCCAATTGATGGCGGCTTAGGTATGGGACACTAGGGGACCTATGGGAATCATGGATGGCAAGAAAGTCCTCGTGACCGGGGTCTTAACAAATCATTCAATCGCCTTTTCGGTGGCAGACTTAATTCAACAAAACGGTGGTGAGGTAATCCTCTCATCATTTGGAAGAGCTATGTCGCTGACTGAAAGAGCAAGTAAAAAACTTGAATTCACTCCACCAATAGTTGAATTAGATGTCACCAATCAAGAGCAACTTGCTGGGCTAGAAAAAGAAATTAAAAAACACTTCAGTCAGTTAGACGGCATAGTCCATGCAATCGGATTTGCACCTCAAAGTGCCTTGGGGGGTAATTTTTTAAATACCGAATGGGATGATGTTGCAGTTGCTTTGCATACCAGCGCGTATTCTTTTAAATCTTTAACCATGGCTTGCCTTAACTTGATGCCAAAAGGTTCTAGCGTGGTGGGATTGGACTTTGATGCCCAAGTTGCCTGGCCTCAATATGACTGGATGGGTGTGGCGAAAGCGGCCTTAGAGTCAACCTCAAGATATTTAGCCCGAGATTTAGGGCCAAAAGGTATTCGGGTAAATCTTGTAGCTGCAGGTCCACTTAACACCGTTGCTGCAAAACACATTCCTGGATTTGAAAAGTTTGAAGCCGCCTGGTCGGATCGTTCACCATTAACTTGGACGATCTCTGACCCGGTTCCTTCAGCGAAGGCTGTAGTGGCTTTATTAAGTGACTGGTTCCCAGCGACTACTGCCGAAATAATCCATGTAGATGGCGGATACCACGCTATGGGCTACTGAGCCCTAAGGCTTTTAAAACCCCGAGCAAACTCTCATCATGAACTAGTAGGTTGGCTTTTTCCTCAAGGGCATTTTTGCCATTAAAGGCAATTCCAATTGCCGCCTGTTCAATCATGGGAATATCGTTTGCCCCATCTCCGATTGCAATCGTGCGAATTAGGGGGATTGAAAACTTTTTTGCCATCTGAATCAACGTCTCTTTTTTTCCGTTAGCGTCGAGAATTTCCCCAAGCAACTTACCGGTTAATTTGCCATTAACCACTTCAAGCTTATTTGCTCTGAAATCATCAATTTTTAATTTTTCTATGATTTCTTTGATTACAACATCGAACCCTCCGCTTACCACGCAGGTCTTGAATCCCAACTCTTTGAATTTACCTATTAACTCTTCGGCCCCAGGTGTGAGCTCAATGGCATTTTTAATCTCTACAAGTATTTTTTCATCAGCGCCTCGCAATAGTCCTACTCTGCGGCGCAAACTTTCGGCAAAATCGATACTTCCGCTCATGGCTAAGTTAGTAATGGCTCTAACTTCGTCACCTACACCTACGGCGGCAGCTAAATCATCAATAACTTCGTTGCAAATCAGCGTTGAGTCCATGTCCATCATCACCAGGTAACTTTGACTAGGTAGTAGCTGAATTGTCGCTTTAGAACTCATTTTTATAAGCATAATTGGATAGCTGTGATAAAAATGCTCTTGATCTTGTGATTAAATCCTCAACTTTTTCTTTGAAAATTTGGTCCTTTTTCGAAGAGGCACTGGGCACTGCGGCGGCCTTTGCTAATAAGCCAATTGCCAGGGTGCGAAAAAGTCGGCCAAGCAATTGGGTTACTCGAGGAGGTTGGTCTTCAGGGAATTCCAAGTAGCCGATTTGGTGATCGAGGTTAATTAGCATTTCTCGAGCGTTATCACTCTTTGCCACTAGATCAAAAGCCTCTATATGACTTCCAATTTCCAAAACAAATTTTGTAAATTCAGCTTCAGTCTCTCTCCAATAGGGAATGGGTGATCTAGAAACTAGATTTATCGGGAATAAATTCCATTCTGCTCCATTTGGCACTAAGGCAAAACTCTTTTTGCCTAGCAAGGTAACAGCTTCACCGCTAGCTAAGGCTAAGTCTAAAAACTCACCGCTATCAATTAATCCATCTAAGGCTCCGCTTACTGGTAAATGTACCCGAGCGGTGATAACTTCGTGATCTTTTAAAAACTTAAGAAAATCAAAGAGTTTAACTTGGCGATTTTCATACCAAACCATTTCGAAAACTCCTTTTAGAGAATCAAAGCAACGCTCTAGTGACTCTTGGGAGTTTAAAAATGCATTTAGCCATATCCCAACGAAACAGCTTGAAAAAAACTCCTCGGGAACTTGGGGTTTGCTGATCACAATGCCTATTCTTTAATAGGATAGAACCAGAATGACAACTGGATCGGTATTAAAATTTAACTGCGTCTCGCTAGTACGAGAGCAAAATCAAATACTTAGCGATGTTACTTTTGAGATGAATTTCAACGATCATCTGGTAATTTTTGGCCCCAATGGTGCAGGCAAATCATCTTTAGTTGAAATCGCGGCCGGATTTCAGTTTCCTACTCGCGGTGAGGTAGAAATACTTGATCAAACAATGGGAAGGGTTGACCTATCCCAGTTACGTCTAAGCATTGGCTATGCCGGCCCACGACTCTCAATGATGATGGAACCGGCTGAAAAAGTGATAGATGCGGTCTTAAGTGCGGCTTGGGGGGTTGTCGGACGATGGCAAGAAACCTATTCGGAATATGACATGCTTCGTGCAAATCAAGTTATTGATTTAATGGGCATGAGTGAATTTAAAGATCGCGCTTATGGTTTTTTGTCTGCCGGTGAAAAAAAGAAGGTAGAAATAGCAAGAGCATTGATGAATGATCCGGAACTATTAATATTGGACGAACCAGCAGCCTCCTTAGACCTTCCGGCTCGTGAAGATTTAATTTTACAGTTAAACAAGCTAATAAATTCAGGGCTTAGCCCATCAATTCTTATGGTTACTCACCACTTAGAAGAAGTTCCAAGTGGTTTTAATAAAGCCTTGTTGCTGAATAAGGGTAAAGTCTTTACTCAAGGAGCAGTAGACGAGACGCTTTCTGCTGAAAACCTATCTTCGCTTTATCAAATGCAAATTAAAGTCTGGCAAGCCGATGGCCGAAGGTTTGCGTATCGTGCCAGTGAATAAAAAACCTCTCAGAATTATTTTGCCTGATCAATTAGGCCCAAACTTTATAGATGATGAAAAACAAAAGACGTTATTAATTGTTCCAATGAAAGATACTTTTGCCAGAAAGCTTCATATCCAAAAAGCAGTTTGGTGGATGAGCGCCATTTTGCATCGAGTCGCAGAGGCTAAAGAGCCTATTGAAATAATTTTTTGTGAGGATTTAGCTGGCTTCCTTAGGGGATTTAGCGAAGAGGCTGAGGTAATCGGGCCTACCAGCTTTGAGATGAGAAAAGCGTTTATGGATCGGAAAAACATAATCAGATTGCCTAGCAGGGGATTTGTTACGAGTGAAAATGATTTTGCAAATTGGATCAGTTCACGTGCAGGTAAAAAACTTAAATTAGAAGATTTTTACAGATTCGCGCGCTTAAAGCACAATATTTTGCTCGATAGCGATGGGTCGCCGGTAGGTGGAGCTTGGAACTTTGACAATGAGAATCGACTTCCTCCGCCAAAGTCAGATCAACTACCAGTTAAGCCTTTTGGAGGTTTCACTTGGAATGAGATCGATGAGCAAGCTCTTAGCAAAATAAGGGAATTTCAGAGTAAGGGTTTCTCATTTATCGGCTCATTCAAAAAAGAAAAATATTTTGCTTCCAGTAGAAGTGAATCAATTGTGGCACTTAAAAACTTTATAGATCACCGACTTGAGCTTTTTGGTCCCTATGAAGATGCCTCTTTGCAAAACGACTGGATCATGGCTCATTCGCTACTTAGTGCTCCAATGAACATCGGGTTGCTAGATCCGAAAGAAGTGATCTCGGCAGCAACACGAGCGCTGCATCATGGTGCGCCGATAAATAGTGTTGAAGGCTTTGTTAGACAAATTCTTGGTTGGCGAGATTATGTCTGGCATCTTTATTGGCATTTTGGTGAAAATTATGTTTCAGAAAGTAATCATTTTGCGGCAAGCAGAGTGTTGCCTGATTGGATGGCTGATTTAACCACTAATGAGCTCACCGCCAATTGTTTAAAGGTAGTTACTCAAGATCTACAAGAACGAGGCTGGTTACACCACATTCAAAGACTGATGATTCTAGGTAACTGGGCTTTGCAGCAACAGCTAGATCCTAAGCAATTAGTTGATTGGTTTGACCGAGCATTTCTTGATGGGCATCCCTGGGTAATGGCGGCAAATGTAGTTGGGATGAGTCAATATGCCGATGGCGGCAGAATGTCAACCAAGCCATATGTCTCAGGCGGTGCATATATAAATAAAATGAGCAACTTTTGTAAAAGTTGTACCTATTCCCCTGAAATAAGAGTTGGAAAGCAAGCCTGTCCATTTACCGCAGGCTACTGGAAGTTCATCCATCGAAATCAAGACGAGTTTAAGAAGAACCCCAGGATCTCGCAGGCGGTATATGGGTTGGCGCGGCTAAAAGATTTGTCTGTATTACTACAAGAAAAAAGCAATGAGAAATAGTATAAGACCATGAGCGTGATGCATGAAGAAAACGACGATGGTACGTGGCTATCGGAAAGTGAGATTAATTTTGTACGATCTCGCATTCCAATTCTGTATATAGATGCAGTGCCAGTGAGAATCGATCAAAAAGGTCAAGTAACTAATTTTGGGCTTTTGCTTCGCGCTATGCCTAACGGTTCAATTAGTAGAGCCATGGTTTCGGGCAGGGTTCACCATAAAGAACGAATTCGCGATGCTTTACTTAGGCACATTGCTAAAGACCTTGGTCAAGAGGCTAAACCTCAATTACCGGCAGATCCATCACCCTTTACCGTTGTTGAGTACTTTCCTTCTCCCGAGTTAACTGGTTTTTATGATCCTCGCCAACATGCGGTGAGCTTGGCATACATAGTTCCGATATTTGGGGAATGTGTCCCAAGTCAAAGTGTGCTTGACTTCACATGGATTACTCCGGAAGATGCACTTAATCCGCAATTGTTGCTTGAAATGACGCAGGGTCAAGATAAATTGTTGCGAAAAGCAATGGCGCACTTAAACTTAATGCCATGATCTTTTCTCTTCCCTTGAAATGGCTTTTATTTCTTGGCGGATTAGTTGGCTTTTGGGCTTCAATGGTTTTAACGGTCGACAAGATAAGAATTTTAGAAGATCCTGCATACATATCAAACTGCGACATAAATTCAATTTTTTCTTGTGGCGAAATCGTAAATACTGCTCAAGCTTCAATTTTTGGATTTCCTAATACCTTAATTGGCATAGCAAGTTACAGCGTCTTAATAACGCTGGGAGTTCTCTTACTAGCTAAAGTTTCTTTGCCAATCTGGGTACTTAGGGGCGTGGTGCTGGGGTCTGGATTAGCAGTTATTTTTGTCAGCTACCTCGCCTATCAAAGCATTGTGGTAATTGGTGCACTCTGCGCCTATTGCATCGTCGCTTGGGGGATGACTTTGCCGATATTTTCGCTAGCTAGTAGAGACTTAATGCGGCAAAGTGAAAGTTCCACTATTCAAGCAGCCGGTAATTTAATGGGATTGTTTTTAGTTGCTTGGGGCTTAGTGGTGCTTGTGCTTATTTATATCTTTTTAGTTGCTTAATTATTCAGGGTAAATCTCGCGAAACTTATGCAAAGCAATATCTGTTCCGATAATGATTAGTCTGTCTGGTTTTTCTAAGACTGTTTTTAAGTCTGGAGCTGGAATCATCACACCATCTTTTATGATTGCCACCGGATTGACCCCGATCTCATTGTGTAAATTCGCAAACCCAAGGGTTTTACCAAGTAACGCAGGAGGAATCTTGATGCGGATAACCGTTAAGCCATCTGCTAGTAAAACAGTGTCATTGGCGTGACTTCGATTCCAAATTGCCGTTGCGCCCGTTGCCGCATAAGAAAGTACTGCATCAGCTCCGGCTTTATAAAGCGTAGAGACATTTCGATCTAATCTAGCGCGCGAAATAATTTGAGCATCCGGGCGAAGTTTTCTGGCATAAATTGTTAGATAAACATTTACGTCATCATCATGAGTTGTGACAACGATACTATGCGCTTCTTTGATTCCGGCAGATTCTAAAACCTTTAATTCTGCAGCATTTCCTTGTACATACTTATCTGGATCTCTTACACGATCAGACTGTTGTTCGACAATTCGATAATCGATCCCCATTTCCGCAAGAGATTTTCCAACTTGGCGTCCAACGCGACCGCCTCCAATGATTAAAACGAAGGATTTTTTTGGATTTTTTTCGGCAAAAACCTCGTCATATTTAGTAAGTTGTTCTCTAGTTCCAGCTAGGATCAAAATCGAATTTGCATCTAAGCGAATATTATCAGCAGCATTTACAAAAGTTCCGCGATTGAAAATACCAATAACATTTACGCCAGTTAAGGTTCTAATCTGCGTCTCTCGAATCGTTTTGTTCACCAAGCTGGTATTGCCAATTCCTACTTCAGCGATTGCTAAATTCTTAAATTCACCCATAATTTGACACTTAGCATCGATACCAACGATTCGTTGTGCCATCATTTTGCCTAGCATCACACCTAATTCAATTACTTGATCAGCTCCGGCAAATTCTAAAATATCTACAGAGGCACTATGCGATGCGAGTGAGACAATCGGCACGCTTTCAGATACTTCGCGAACTGTGAAAATTACGTTGGCATTGGCAATATCGTTTCGGGTTGCAGCAAAAAGAGAAGCCTGGGGAACCCGCGCTGCCAGATAGGTTTTTGGATTATCTAGTTCGCCAACTATAACTTTGTATCCGGCATCATGAAGCCGAAGCGCCTCGTCGAGGTCGCCAACAATTAGCACATAGTCTAAGCCAGTTTCTTCAACTCTTCGAATTAGTGCATCTTCAATAGAGCCAGTGTTAATTAAAACTAAATGATTTTTGATTTTGTCACTGATAAAGCGAGGTGCTCTGGATATTCGACGGCGTTCCACAATAGGGATCACTATGTATTGAATCAAAACATAGGGCAGTAAAACTAAAAGAAAAGCAATGCCTGAAATAATTACAACGATAGAAAAGATCTTTCCGGTATCTGAAGTAAAAACGATGTCGCCGTAACCCAAAGTACTCATGGTGACTACCGCCCAATAAAAACTAGACACCAATGAGTAACTCTTACCCTCACTTTCCATGATGGTGTGAAAGACAAAAGAAAATACGGTGATGACACTAAAAAAAACAAGTAACAAATAGAAGAGTGCTCTGAATTTAATTGGTGCTGTTTCTAATTCGCCTCTGATAAGGCGAGCCGGATCTTTCCGCCGTTGGTCAGACAATTGCCTCACACTCTCGATATCTCTAAATTAGCACTTTGATATTAGGCGCTAATCAGATGGTTATCTTTCTTCAAAACTGAGCTAAAGGCTATTTTTTCGCTTCTATGTTCAGCAAAGTGTCCGAGAGGGGACTTGAACCCCTACGCCCTTGCGGGCACTAGCCCCTCAAGCTAGCGCGTCTACCAATTCCGCCACTCGGACCCAAAATCAAACTTTACTAACGAGGTGTCGATTGTGCCCCTGCTGGTAAGTCGGCAAGATGGGTATATGGAAGAAAACGTAATAAAAATCTGCCGCGAATTAATACAAATTGATTCTCGCAATTGGGGGTTAGGAAAATCTAGCGGTGAATCCGATATTGCCCAGTATGTAATAAATAAGTTGCAGGAAATCGGTCTAAACCCGATTTCGGTTGGGCCAGATAGTAAGCGAACTTCGGTGCTATGTGAGCTAAAAGGCTCTGACGAGAATTTAGCTAAGGTTTTGATACACGCGCATTTAGACGTAGTTCCATTTGATGAAGCAGATTGGAGCTTTCATCCCTTAAGCGCTGAAATAGCTAACGACACAATATATGGCCGTGGGGCAGTAGATATGAAGAACGGTGTTGCCATGATATTGGCAACCCTCGAAGAACTTTTAAAAAATAATTTTCAACCAAGAGCAACACTCCTATTCGCTTTTTTTGCCGATGAAGAAGCCGGAGGAATTTTGGGCTCTCATTGGGTTGTCGATCATCACAAGGATTTTTTTCATGGCGCTAAGTACGCTGTCGGCGAAGTAGGTGGTTTTAGCACTTCTTTGGCAGACGGAATCAGGATGTACTTAATAGAGACCGCACAAAAAGGAATCGCTTGGATGGAGTTAAACGCCAAAGGCTCAGCAGGTCATGGAAGCATGATAAATAGCGATAACGCAGTTAGTGAAGTTGCCGCAGCGGTAAATCGAATTGCTAATCATAAGTTTCCTCTTACTCTTCATGAGAGCGTTCTTGAATTATTGAGAGAAACAGCTGAAATTACTGGAACACATCTTGATGTAAATGACCCTGAGGCAACGGCGAATTTACTTCAAGGATTAGAGAAAATTGTCAAAGCCACTCTAAGAGATACCGCCAATCCCACCATGTTGAATGCTGGCTACAAAGCGAACGTAATTCCAGGATTCGCCCAAGCGGTCATCGATGGAAGGTTTCTGCCAGGCAATCAAGAGAGTTTTTTGCAAACTATCAAAGATTTAGCAGGGGAAAAGATTGATGTGAAATATCAAAATTTAGATGTGGCGCTAAGTGCACCTTTTGAAGATCCCTTGGTAGGCAAGATGGTTGAAGCAATTTCGGTAGAAGATCCAGCCGCACGAGTTGTTCCCTACATGCTCTCGGGAGGGACAGATGCAAAAGCTCTTTCTAAATTAAATATCACCGGTTATGGTTTTATGCCGCTACAGCTTCCCAGCGATTTAGATTTTGCCAGCCTATTTCATGGCGTGGATGAAAGAATTCCAATAAGTTCTCTTCAGTTTGGAGTAAGAACCTTTAAGCGGTTCTTGATGAGTCTGTAAAAAAAATTGATGGTGCAATCTTTAGGACTCTTCTTTTGACCCATACTCGTTTTAGTCCATTAGGGTAAATCCGCGTTCGATGCAGTTCCCAGTTTCCATACTCAGCTAAATCTGTAAGGGTTTCTCTGGTGTTTTGAATGTTTGAGCGAAAGCCAAAAGTTATTTCTCTGATTTCCCAATGACTTTTTTTCAATCGAAATCACCTACCTCATCTAACGCTAACAGCAATTCCTCTGGCAAAGACAATTTAAGCGATTGAAAAATTTGATTTAGTTGTGCAGTGTTTCGCGCATTTATCACACTCGCGGAAACTGCGGGGTTTTGCAAAACCCAAGCCATGGCAACTTCTGTTGGGCTGACTCCGATACCGCTAGCTGCGGTGCTGACTGCTTCTACCTTAGAGGCATTAATTGTGGTCAATAATTTCTCTAAAGCGCTATCGCCTCTAGCCAATAAAGAGTCGGAGGGAGTATTGAAACGATATTTACCAGTAAGCAGGCCCATTGCCAGGGGTTTGGTTGCCACGAGCGAACAGTTCAAGTAGTTACACGCCTTTAATTCTTCTTTGTTTAGTTCTCTTTGTAAAAGTGACCAATTAGTTTTTAAGCCAGCTAAATTAATTTTTTCAGTGCGCAATCTCTCGCGCAAAATGGCAACCTGCCAAAAGGCGGTATGGTGTAGACCAAAATAATGTAATTTTTCTGAATTTAAATTTTGTTTCATAAAGCGAACGATTTCGTCAATGGATAAATGATAAATATCGAAATTCGTCCAAACAATATCAAAGTGATCTAGATTTGCCTGCGACAAAGCGTTATTCAGTGTGGACTGTGCTTGAGCGGAGTTCCTAAATGAAGGCAAATTAAAATAGACCTGAAAGCTATCTCGCGTCGTCAATTCTGGTAACAATTCACCAGCGATGGCTAGTGCCTTCGGGTTATCGGTTAGCTCTAACGCAAAACCGCCAGTTTCTAGGTAAGTCCTAACTTGACTTCTTGCCTCTGGCAGATCAACCAACTCACCCCAGTTTCGGGTACCCAAGATCAACTTAGGAACCGGGTAATTAATCTGCGTTAAAATACCGCTTTGCATGCTTTGAGGCTATTAGAAAATCTTGGGTCTAGGCTTTAAGCCCGAGCGTGTTTTGTAGAGATAGGCAAAATTGGATTATTTGATAGCCATCGTGCTGGGTATTGTGCAAGGCGCTACAGAATTTTTACCAATTTCTTCAAGCGCCCATCTTCGATTTGTGCCACAGCTATTGGGTAGTTCTGACCCAGGAGCGTCTTTCACCGCAATCATTCAACTAGGAACGATTGTTGCGGTATTGCTTTTTTTCTATAAAGACTTGGTAAAAATACTTCTAGCCGGCTGGAAGTCACTAAGAGGTCTGGCGCCTTGGTCTGAACCTGATTCAAAAATGTTTTTAGGTATAGCTTTGGGAACGTTACCAATTATATTCCTAGGGCTCATTCTTCAAGATGTAATTAGAACTGCATTTAGAAATCTATATCTAATTGCGTTTCTTTTGATATTTTTTGGAATCTTAATTTGGTTAATTGATAAATATCAACCAAAGATCAAAAAAGGCCATGATCTTAAATATTCTCAAATGCTATTAATAGGTTTTGCTCAGGCGCTAGCCTTAGTGCCGGGCGTGAGTAGGTCAGGCGCCACAATTGCCGCAGCAAGGCTTTTTAAACTAGAAAGAAAAGAAGCCGCAAGATTTTCATTTCTACTTTCAGTTCCGGCAATAATCGCCAGTGGTCTTTATGAATCTTTAAACATTTCGAGTAACAATCCTGCAGGCTGGGGCCCCACGCTGGTAGCCGCTGTTGTTTCGTTTTTGGTGGGTTACGCCTCAATTGCTTGGCTACTTAAATGGCTAGCAAGTAATTCGCTAGGAATTTTTGCAATATATCGAGCGATTGTGGGGGTAGGCCTGTTGATTGCATTAAGTGCGGGATTCTTGAGCCCCTTTTAGAATGTAAAAATGACAACTGTTTTCTTAGTAAGGCACGGAAGATCAACCGCTAATCAAAAGGGATTGCTTGCCGGTCGAGCAGCAAATGTTGAGCTTGATGCAACGGGCCTTAAGCAGGCAGCGGCTTTGGGTGAATTTTTTTCAGAGGTAGCAATCGATAAATTAATTTCTAGTCCCTTAGAAAGATGTGTAACAACTGCTCGTGAAATAAAAAATCAGCAGCCTAAATCCTTAAAACTACAAATTTCTCAAAAATTTATTGAATGTGACTATGGAGCATGGACCAATAAGAAATTAGTCCATTTGGCCAAAAAGCCACTTTGGAAGACCATTCAAACCAACCCTAGTTTGGTCACCTTCCCGGATGGGGAAGCAATGAATCAAATGTCACTTCGTGCAATCAATGGACTTTTGGCTGCAGTCAAGGGAGTCGATAACCCAAAGGCCAAGATACTAATTGTTACCCACGCCGATCTAATAAAAGCCTTGATAGCGAACGCGCTGGGTGTTCACTTAGACAACTTTCAAAAAATCGTGGTTGATCCCGCCTCTGTCTCAACTTTAAATTTCGAAAAAGATAATTTCTTCGTTGCGGGCGTAAATGAGAAATATCATCTAAAAAACATTCAAGCTAAGAGCAAAGCTCCAGCTGGGGCCGTCCTTGGCGGAGGTGCTGGTTAATGAATCGACAGATCGTTACCTTTGAAAATCCAGAGCGGTTCATCGTTGGAACAGTGGGTCAGCCGGGTGAGAGAATTTTTTATCTACAAGTTAAGAGTCAAATGTCGGTCTTCTCTGTAGCTTTGGAAAAAACTCAAGTTTCTTTGCTTTGTGAAAGATTAGATGCGTTATTAGACCAAATCAAGCAAAGTGATCTAGGAGCTACGGTCGAAATTCCTGATACTTGGCAGCAAGCTGAAATTGATTTATTGCCATTGGAAACACCGGTAAACGAAGAGTTCAGAGTTGGAACAATTGCAATTGGTTTCAATAGCAATAAAGGGCTGGTCACCATAGAAGCGCATCAAGATAATGGTTCCAGAGATGTTCCCGACCTTGAAGCAGATGATTTAGACGGCCCCAATCTTTTGCGAGTGAGAGTTTCGCCCAGTTATGCTCGAAACTTTGCAGAAAGAGGTAGAAGATTGGTTGCAGCAGGTAGGCCTCCCTGTCCCTTTTGTCAATTGCCACTAGATCCTTTTGGTCACATCTGCCCCCGTGCTAACGGTTATAGAAGATGAATTTTTTAGAGGTCGAATCTGCTTTAGCTGAAAATGAATTTGAAGCAGTTGGACGGATAACCACCGCATCAAATGGTGCCTTGTTGCTGGATAGCAAGGATGAGAAAAATGCTATTCGTGCCATTTTCAAACCAAAAATTGGCATTCGTCAACTTTGGGATTTTCCGAACGATGATTTAATCGAAAGAGAGTTGGCATCGTATCTTTTAAGTAAGGCTAGCGGGGCTAATCTGATACCGCCAACGATTGCAAGAGAGATAGCTCCCTATGGTGAAGGAACAGTTCAGTACTGGATCGAAGCGGCAAGAATTGAGGCAGTAAAAATCTTTAGCCCTACCGCAATTGAAAGTGGCTTTACTGAAGTATTGCAGGCTAATGATGCCTCGGGTGAATTAGTTTCGGTAGCTACTTTAGATAGCGATTGGTTGAGTTTCTTAGTGCTTTTCGATTCAGTGATAAACAACGCAGATCGAAAGGGCTCGCACATCTTGACCGATGAAAAGAAAAGGATGTGGGCAATCGATCATGGAGTCACCTGGCACCGCGAAGATAAATTGAGAACTATTCTTTGGGCAAACGCGGCAGAGAAATTAAACGATGCTCAGATTGATTTTTTAAACTCGCTAGAGAGTGCGCTTGAAAGTGAATTTGAGACCTTTGAGAAATTGTTATCACCGGAAGAGGTAACAAGTGCCTTTTTGCGACTTGAAAAGATAAAGGAGACAGGATTATTTCCCGTGCCTTCTCAAAAATGGCCTGCGATACCTTGGCCAATATTTTAAGACAATTAGAATTTAATCATGATTAATTGGCCGGTCGGTTTAATTTATCGAGGTGATTGGTTTTCAGGCCTAAATCTTAAAGAGATTGAGGTTTTTGACAGTCAAACGCAGTCAATAGAAAGCATAGAACTAGATCAAAATCCGATACCAATTTACGTATGTGGTTTGACTCCCTATGATTCCGCACATCTAGGTCACGCCTTTACCTATTCAATATTTGATGTGTTAGTTCGTTTCTTGCGACAAGCAGGAAAGCAGGTAACATATGTGCAAAACATTACAGATGTCGACGATCCGCTATTTGAACGTGCGCGGCGGGACAACCAAGAGTGGTCTGAAATTGCTAAAAATCAGATAGATAAATTCATAATCGATATGCAAAAAATTGGCGTTAATCCGCCAGATGTATTTACACCGGTCAGCGAGCAGATGCCAACAATTCAAAAGGCAATAGCAAAATTAGAAACCAACGGTGACATTTATCAATTGAATGATTCCTGGTATTACCGAGTGCAATCATCTGAGCATTCGTTAACAACTGATTATCAGCAAGAGGAGCTTATTACTGTATTTGCACAAAGAGGTGGGGATCCTGAGCGAATAGGAAAACTTAACCCACTTGACCCGGTTGTTTGGAAGCCTTCTTTACCTGGAGAACCCAACTGGAATTCACCTTTGGGCCTTGGTCGCCCTGGGTGGCATATCGAGTGCGTTGCAATTATTGAAAAATTTTTAGACCTGCCACTGTTCATTCAAGGCGGAGGTAAAGATTTGATATTCCCTCACCACACAATGTGTGCGTGGCAAACTAAATCTTTAACTAACAAAAACTTAGCTAGAAGTTACTTACATGCTGGTTTAGTTTCCTATCAAGGTGAAAAGATGAGTAAATCTCTAGGGAACTTGGTATTCATTTCTGAATTATTAAATAAAGGTTTTTCTAATGGTGCAATTCGCACACAGCTTTTATCGGTTCCCTGGAATCAAGATTGGGAATGGTTTGAAGCGGATTTGGTCTCTACTCAAAAAAGGGTACAGCGATGGGGAAGATACCTAGCTAAAGTTCCAGCTGATAGTGAATTTATTACGTCTGCCTATGAGAGTCTTAAAAATAATTTATCGATAGAACCAATTTTTCAGAGCTTGGACGAGTTAGAATCAAAGACCAATGATTCAGTTGAATTTCAAGATAGTGTTCAAGCCTTTGTTTCCGATGTATTGGGCTTAAATCTATGACACTAAATTCAAAAGTAGAGGATTTCATTCAAAATTTGCCTACTAATTATCTAAGTGAAAATCTAACGAATTCTCAAGGGCGAGTGTCAGAGCTTACGCTGTCGGCTTGCGGAATCCGAATCGATTTTTCTAAGCAATTATGGGATTTTGAGATTGTAAACCTACTAATTAATGAACTTAACGCTCAGGGAGAGTTAGATCAAAAAATAAAGGCGATGACTGCTGGCGAGAAGATTAATCGGTCAGAGAATCGAGCAGTAAAACACCACTTACTTAGAGCTAACTTTGGTGATTTCCCAGATCCCGATGAAAAGCTGGTTATCGAAGAGCGTGAGAGATTTTTAGAATTTGCCCAAGAGGTATTTAATGATCCTAAAATCAAATACCTAGTCAATATAGGAATAGGTGGATCAGATCTTGGACCGCGCTTGATCCATCGGGCCTTATCTGGGGCAAAGAAAAAAACCTTTTTCGTGGCAAACCTTGATCCGCGGGAACTTGATGAGGTTTTAGCACAAATCAACTTAAAAGAAACTATGTTTGTAATGGTTAGTAAAACCTTCACGACCCTTGAAAGCATCCATAATGCCCAGCGAGCAAAAGACGCCTTCTTAAGTGAATTATCAATGGATGATTTCGAAAAGAACTTTGTTGCTATCACCACGAATCAGACTGCTGCAAGTGAATTCGGAATTAAAAAAGATAGAATTTTTGAATTTTGGGAATGGATAGGTGGGCGGTATTCGCTAGCTAGCGCTGTAGGAATTTCTATTGCCATGAATTTTGGTAGAGATGTTTTTAGTCAAATGCTGCAGGGAATGAGAGATTTTGATCAGCATTTTCATAAAACGCCGTTAAAAAGTAATCTAGCATTTTGGCATGCACTTAGCTGGTACTACAACCAAAATTACTTAAAATGCAAAAACATTGCAGTGATTGGTTACGCCTCGGCGCTGAAATACTTTGCCACCTATCTTCAACAACTAGTGATGGAGAGTAATGGAAAATCTGTGAGCGTTGATGGCAAAGTTTTGCCGCAAGCTGCCTGCCCGGTGGTTTTTGGGGAAGTGGGCACTAATTCTCAGCACTCGTTTTTCCAGATGATTCATCAGGGCAAAGATCTGATTCCCGTAGATTTTATTGTGGTAAAGCCAAATCCGATTTCAAAAGAAGAAATCCAACTAGCCGCCAACGCTTTGGCCCAATCAGCCGTGCTTGCCATGGGGAGCGATGAGAGTGAGTCACTTAAGGTAGAGAAGAAAATGCCGGGCAATCGCCCCAGCAATTTAATTATCGTTGATTCTTTAGATGCCTACTCTCTAGGAGCGTTGATATCACTCTATGAAGCAAGCACAATCATCCAAGGGTTTATTTACAATATTAATTCTTTTGATCAATGGGGAGTGCAGCTCGGTAAAAAGGTAGCCGCAAGTTTAGTTACCAGCTTTGAATCTGATGGAAAAACCAGTTTAGACAACTCAACTAAAGCCGCCATCGATTACTTAAACTAGTCGCCACCGCGACGCTTTAAATATCTTTCAAATTCCCGGGCGATAGCTTCTCCGCTCGCCTCTGGAAGGTCCGTCGCATCCACATTTTCTTCAAGGCGTGTTATATATTCTGCAATCTCATCATCTTCTTGCGCCATTTCATCAACACCTACTTGCCAGGCGCGAGCTTCTTCAGGTAAGTCACCTCTTGGCAGATCGATATTTGTGAGATCTTCAATTCGAGTAATTAATGCTAGAGAACCTTTTGGGCTTGGGGGTGATGAAACATAATGAGGGAGGGCCGCCCAAAGTGAGATCGTAGGGATGCTTGATAATCCTAAATAGTTATGCAGCACTCCGATAATTCCGGTTGGCCCTTCATAAGTCGACTTTTCTAAACCAAGTGTTTGGGCTAAATCTTTGTCGTTTGACACGGCAGTAACTGCAATTGGTCGAGTATGTGGAGCATCTGCAAGTAAGGCGCCGAGTGAAATAACACTGGTTATATTAAGCGCGTGTAGTTTTTCCATCACTTCTAAGCAAAAACTTTGCCACTTCAAGTTAGGTTCGATACCTTGAACGAAGACAAAAGTTGGCCGATCGTTTGTTGCCGGAGCAAGAAAAAATTTTGTAGTGGACCAATCAATTACTCTGTCTTCGCCTTCCAGGCGGATTCTTGGGCGCGCTATTTGATAATCGTAATAATCATCTGGATTAATAGTGTCGACTAATTGTGCGTTGAAAGATTCAATTAAATGATTTATAACCCCGGTTGCTGCTTCACCGGCGTCATTCCAACCCGCAAAAGCCATCACTGCAATCGCTCCAGAAGGAGGAAATTGCTTGATGTCTTCGCTCACTTAGGTCTACCTCAGGCTAGTATTTCTTACAGACTTAACCTTATTAGAAATTCCATGAAGAGGTCTCTTGACTCCTGAAAAAAGCCTGCAAGCTGTTCTTATTGATATGGATGGGACTTTAGTAGAGACAGAAAGCGCTTGGTGGCAGACCGAAATAGAGCTTATGAAGACTTACGGTTATGAGTGGACCCAAGAGGATCAAGAATTGGCTTTGGGTGGGCCCATGCATAGAGTCATTGATTACATGAGCGAGAAAACGGGTATTTCTGGTCTCGAAATCGATCAACGTTTAATTTCTATGATGCAACAGCGATTAACAAGTCAACCGCCACCACTTCAACCTGGTTGGTCAACTTTGATTCCAGAATTAATCGACGCCGGCATCAAATTGGCATTGGTGAGTGCCTCACCAAGAATTTTAATTGATGCAGTTATCGCGGGTGCCGGACTTGATTTTTTTGATTTGACGATTGCCGCCGAAGATCCACCACAGACCAAACCATATCCTGATCCCTTTTGGATGGCCGCGGATTTATTAAAAATTCCACGAAGTAACTGTTTAGTAGTTGAGGATTCAAATACCGGAGTGACGAGTGCTATCAGAGCAAAGATGCCGACGATTGCTGTGCCTGCAGGAATACCCATAGTCACCGACGAAAAAGTGGTAGTGGTTAATTCGATGAGCGAAGTAAGTGTAGAAAAAATGCGAAAAATTTTTGATGATTACTACCGGGTAGAAATCGATGTCTAATAGTATTTTTTCAGATGGTGATTTAGTAAGACTGATAGACCAAAAAGGAAAAATTCATCAAATTACTTTGCTAGTAGGCCAAAAATTTTTCACTAACCATGGCTCAATCGAGCACAATGAGATTATTGGCGAATCGGTTGGTTCTGTTTTTGAAAGCTCTAATGGCATGAAGTACGCAGCCTTTCATCCTTCTCTAGAAGAGTATGTAATGAAAATGCCAAGAGGTGCCGCGGTCATATACCCGCAAGATGCTAGAGCGATGATCGAACTTGCTGATATCTCTGCAGGCAATCGAGTATTAGAGGCGGGTGCCGGTAGCGGATCTTTGACCTTGCACATCTTAAGAGCCTTAGCTGGATCTGGTGAATTGGTTAGCGTTGAAATTAGAGAAGAGTTTTCTCAGATAGCTCGTAAAAATGTAGAAAAATTTACTGCAACAAAAAATTGGGAACTAATTAATGCTGATTTAGCAGAATTTAAAAGTGACGATAAATTTGATGCAGTACTTCTTGACTTACTTAATCCTTGGGATTATCTATCAAAAGTTGAAGAAGTATTAGCTCCTGGGCGTTTTTTAGTTTGTTATGTAGCCACAACAACCCAGATGTCAAGAGTTGTTGAAACCATGAAAGCTCGCGAGTGCTGGTTTAATCCAATAGCAAGTGAAGATCTTCATCGTGAGTGGCATTTGCAAGGTTTAGCGGTGCGACCAAATCACAAAATGATTGGACACACTGGTTTTTTGATTCAAGCCAGATTAATGGCTCCAGGTGTAAAGGCACCAGTCAAGAAGATGAAGCCGGCAAAAGGTGCATATGGGCCTGATTGGCAAGCAGTTGGAGAAAACCCATAAGCCGGTAGCATTGCCCCAGGGGGTGCGAAGCGATGTCTGAAAATGAACAACTCAACAAGTTAGAGAATGAGATTAAGTCACTTCGTTCCCATAACGAAAATCTGGCGCACACACTGCGAGAGGCAAAAGAACAACTAATAGCACTAAAAGCAGAAGTTGAAAACCTTTCAAAGCCGCCAAGCAGTTTTGCCATAATCGTTTCAAACAACAAAGACGGCTCGGTAGATATTTTAAATGCCGGTCGAAAGTTACGAGTTACCGTTTCCCCAGAAGTTAAAAGACAGGATTTACTCGTCGGCCGCGAAGTAATTCTTAATGATGCCCTAAACGTCGTTGATGTTTTAAGCTATGAATCGGTCGGTGAGGTAGTAACACTTAAAGAAGTTTTAGCAGATCAGGCTCGTGCCGTAGTAATTGGCCGAACCGACGAAGAAAAAATAGCACGCCTGGCTCAGCCACTAATCGATGAAAATTTACGATCCGGTGACTCATTAATGCTGGATCCTAAAAATAATGTTCTCTACGAGAAGATACCTAAAAGTGATATCGAAGAATTAGTTTTGGAAGAAGTCCCGGATGTTGATTACAACGATATCGGGGGGCTGGGTCAACAAATTGAACAAATTAGAGATGCAGTTGAAATGCCTTATTTACATAAGGACCTTTATGCAGAACACCAATTAAAGGCACCCAAAGGCATTTTGCTTTATGGTCCACCTGGCTGTGGCAAAACTTTAATCGCTAAAGCGGTGGCGAATTCTTTAGCTAAAAAAGTATCGGAAAAAACTGGTCAGGCTGACACCAAATCTTTCTTTCTAAACATCAAAGGACCTGAACTATTAAATAAATATGTAGGTGAAACAGAAAGACATATCAGACAGATATTTCAGAGGGCCCGCGAAAAGGCAAATAGCGGAACTCCAGTAATCGTTTTCTTTGATGAGATGGATTCCCTATTCAGAACACGGGGGAGCGGGGTATCAAGCGATGTTGAAAACACTATTGTCCCCCAATTACTAAGTGAAATTGACGGAGTAGAGACACTAGAGAATGTGATCGTTATTGGCGCTTCTAATAGAGAAGACATGATTGATCCGGCAATTTTGAGACCTGGTCGACTCGATGTAAAAATAAAAATCGAAAGACCTGATATTCAAGCGGCTCGAGAAATTCTTGCCAAGTACTTAACTACTGCTTTGCCAATACATCCTGAAGATCTTAAAGAACACGGGCAAGATTCTGATACAGCAATAAATCAAATGATAGATACCGCAGTTAATAAAATGTACGCCCAGAGTGACGAAAATAGATTCATTGAGGTCACATATGCTAATGGTGATAGAGAAGTACTTTATTTTAAAGATTTTAATAGTGGGGCGATGCTTGAAAATATTGTCTCTCGCGCAAAAAAGGAAGCAATAAAAGATTTTTTAGCTAGCGGTGTCAAAGGAATATCAGTTTCACATTTAGTTAATGCCTGTTATGAGGAATTTCGAGCTAATGAAGACTTACCAAATAGCACTAATCCCGATGACTGGGCAAGAATTTCTGGCAAAAAGGGCGAGAGAATTGTCTTTCTAAGAACCTTGATTCAAAGCAAGCAGGGTGAGGAGCCGGGCAGATCGATTGAAACCGTATCCCACACCGGCCAATATCTCTAAGCTCAGTTTTCTAAAATGAGCGTAAAACGAGTAATCGGAATTGAAAACGAGTACGGAATCAGCCAACCTGCTAATCCAACGGCTAATCCCATGGCCTTGTCTACGCTCGTGGTTGATTCATATGCAAATTATGTTTATCCACATAAAAAAATTCGCTGGGATTATGACTTAGAAGATCCATTGAGAGACGCCAGAGGTTTTGACTTAAGTCGACCAGAGGCAGACCCCTCCTTGTTAACAGATGAGATGACTGTGTCAAATGTAATTCTTACTAATGGTGCCAGGTTTTATGTTGATCATGCGCATCCTGAATATGCGACTCCAGAAGTTAATTCCCCGCGTGAGGCGTTAGTTTGGGATCGTGCCGGCGAATTAATCATCACAAAGGCTGCTGAACTAGCAAGTCAAAGTACACAAGAGATTTATATTCATAAAAACAATACAGACAACAAAGGCGTTTCATATGGTACTCATGAAAATTATTTAGTTTCTAGAGAAACTCCATTTAACAAAATAATAAGTGTCTTGACGACTTTTTTTGTGACACGTCAAATCTTTACTGGAGCAGGCCGCTTAGGTATCGGAGTTAATGAAATTGATTTTGAATACCAGATTTCTCAGCGAGCCGATTTTTTTGAAACATTGGTAGGCCTAGAAACCACTATGCGGAGACCCATAATTAACACTAGAGATGAGCCACACGCAGATCCAAATCTATATCGACGATTGCATGTAATTATCGGTGATGCCAATATGAGTGACGTCTCTAATTTACTAAAAATTGGAACTACTTCACTTGTTTTGAAACTACTAGAAGATTCTGACTTTGATGATTTTGAGCTAGAGCTTGATGCCCCGCTTGAAGCACTCAAAATGGTCTCTCAAGATTTAGAACTGAAGAAAAAATTGAAATTAAAAAATGGAAAATACCTCACTGCAATCGAAATTCAAGATATTTTTCTTGAAAAAGTGCAACATCATCTAGAAAAAATTGATGAAATTGATCCAGATACGCAGGAGACTTTGAATTGGTGGCAAAAAATACTCGATTTACTCAGGGAAGATATATTCTTGACTGTAAATTATTTAGATTGGGTAGCAAAGCTTAATTTAATTCAAAACTTGAAATTTCGAGATAATTTAAAGTGGTCTGATTCGGTTTTACAAATGCTAGATCTGCAATATGCAGATTTAAATCCCAATCGATCTCTCGCACGATTACTTGAACGAAAAGGAAGTCTTAAGCGATTAGTTGGTGAAGCTGAAATTACTGCGGCGGTTAAATTTCCACCTAATTCTACTCGTGCCTGGTTTCGTGGACAGTCGCTTTTGCGATTTTCTAATCAAATTGCAGGTGCCAGTTGGGACAGTGTGATTTTCGATCTTTCGGCAGATCGCCCATTGATAAGAATTCCCACGCTAGATCCTTTGAAGGGAAATCAGGAGCAGTTGGGAGATATCTTTGAGTCAGTTAAATCGGCAGCGGATTTAGTTATGCGACTTAGCCACAGTTGACTTTTTCCGTTAAGATTTAAAAATAAGAAGGGAATTTATGGCTGAACGAGAGCAAATCACCTCTACTGGGCAGAGTCACGACGAAGATTCCCATCTTGAAACGAATGTGACCCAGTCGGACACTAATCGCGCTGATGAATTACTCGATGAAATTGATGCTGTTCTTGAAAAAAATGCTGCAGAGTTTGTAAAAGGTTTTGTTCAAAAGGGTGGCCAATGAGTGACTTGAGTTATTCATCATCATTTTATGAATTTTTAAAATTGAATCAGGGCGGGCTTCCAATTAAAAATAACAAAATGGAGCAGATCGTTCACGGTACAACCATTGTGGCAGTCGCTTTCGCTGGAGGAGTGGTTATGGCAGGGGACCGAAGAGCCACTATGGGTAACTATGTAGCGCAGAATGACATTGAGAAAGTGTTTCCTGCAGATGACTTTTCCGCTATAGGCATTGCAGGCAGTGCTGGAATTGCCATTGAATTAGTTAAGTTGTTTCAAGTTGAACTAGAGCATTATGAAAAAATCGAAGGCATGCCACTTTCTGTTGAAGGTAAAGCAAATCGTTTAAGTGTCTTACTTCGGGGAAATCTTGGTTTAGCATTAGAAGGTTTGGCGGCGCTTCCGCTTTATGCTGCTTATGATCCAAAGCGAGAATCCGGGCGGGTTTTTTCCTATGACATTACGGGAGGCCGTTACGAAGAACACGATTATTTTGCGGTCGGTTCAGGTTCTCTATTTGCTAGAGCTAGTTTAAAGAAGATGTTTGAACCAGATCAGGATAGTAATTTTGCTATCAAAATTGCTCTGGAATCAATTTATGATGCAGCCGAAGAAGACTCTGCTACGGCAGGTCCAGATATGGCAAGAAACATTTATCCGGTAGTAGTTAAAGTTGATGAGAAAGGTTTTGAAAAAATAGAACAAAGCCAATTAACTGCAACATTAAATAAAATTCTGGCAGGTAGAAAGAATCGACCTGATGGACCGATTGCGAGACACTCATGAGTGTGCCCTTTTACGTTTCTCCTGAACAATTAACTAGAGACCGGGCAGACTTCGCTAGAAAAGGTATCTCACGCGGGAAAAGCGTAGTAGTGCTGCAAAGTAGCGAAGGCATAATTTTAGTTGCAGATAATCCTTCTAAAGCATTACACAAGGTAAGTGAAATTTATGACCGGATCGCCTTCGCAGCTGTTGGTAAATACAATGAGTTTGAAAATTTGCGAGTATCAGGAATTCGTTTTTCTGATATGAGAGGTTATTCTTATGACCGAAGTGATGTATCGGCGAGATCACTGGCAAATGCTTATGCTCAAACTATGGGCGCAGCTTTTACGGATGCGCTAAAGCCTTTAGAAGTTGAAATTGTGGTCACTCAATTGGGTGAGAAAATCTCTGAAGATGAGATTTATCGCCTAACTTTTGATGGTTCGTTAGCTGATGAACATGGCTTTGTTGCTATTGGAGGCCAAGCAGATGAGATAAATCAAATGCTCGGACAATCCTGGAAGTCTAGTTTGGATTTCTCGGGAGCTCTCAAAATTGCCGTTGAGGCGCTGACCAATCAGGCAAACGCAGATCAAGAATTCGATGCGCTCAATTTAGAAGTAGCAGTTTTAGATCGAAAGAAATCTGGAAGAACTTTTAGAAGATTGACTGTCGAGCAAACCGACAAATTAATCAAGAAAAGTTAATGCAAAAAAGGATTTTTGGGCTCGAAACAGAATATGGAATAACTTGCGTCTCAGATGGGATTCGTCGATTATCACCAGATGAAGTGGCGCGGTATTTATTTAGGCGAGTGGTGGCTTGGGGTCGCTCTAGCAATATTTTTCTAACTAACGGTGCGCGACTTTACTTAGATGTTGGGTCACACCCTGAATACGCAACAGCTGAGTGCGATGACTTGCATACTTTGGTTGTTCAGGATCGTGCCGGAGAGAGAATTTTAGAGAGCCTTGTATTTGATGCTCAAAAGCGAATGCAGGACGAGGGAATAGTCGGGAAAATTCATCTTTTTAAAAATAATACCGATTCAGCCGGAAACAGTTACGGCTGTCATGAAAATTATCTAGTTGAACGCAAAAGAGATTTTAATTTACTACTAGAGAGTTTGGTGCCATTTTTAATTACTCGACAGGTAATAACTGGTGCAGGAAGAATCGTCCACTCACCCCGAGGTTCTTTTTATAGCTTAAGTCAGCGAGCAGACCATATTTGGGAAGGAGTATCTAGTGCTACAACTAGATCTCGTCCAATAATAAATACCCGCGATGAGCCTCATGCCGACGCAGAGAAGTACCGTAGGTTGCATGTGATTGTTGGCGATTCCAATATGTCAGAAGTTACTACACAACTTAAAGTAACGATTACCGATTTGATGTTGAAAATGTTAGAAGATGGCATAGTTTTTCGCGATTTTACTATTGAAAATCCAATTAGAGCGATTAGAGATATTTCTAATGATATTGAAATGAAAAAAACAATTAAGTTAGCTAACGGAAAAGACATAACTGCTTTAGCTATGCAAAGAGAATATTTTGAAAAAACTCAAGATTATGCAAATAGCCTTGAATTAACCCGCGACCCGATAATTTATGGCGCATTAGATCTTTGGCAGAGAGCCATAAAAGCAGGCGAAAGTCAAGACTGGAGCTTGATAGACAAAGAGATTGATTTCGCAATTAAATATAAATTGCTGCAACGCTATAAAAGTCGAGGTAATCTCTCTTTCGCAGATCCAAAAATGGCCATGATTGACCTCTCGTACCACGACATAAATCGTGATATTGGAATCTTCTATTTACTAGAAAAGCGGGGGCAGGCCTTGCGAATTACAAATGATGAAGAAGTAACTCAGGCTAAAACCACACCTCCGCAGACCACGAGGGCGAAATTGCGTGGCGACTTTATTGCTAGGGCTCAAGAAAAAAGACGTGATTTTACTGTAGATTGGGTTCATCTAAAGTTAAATGATCAGACTCAAAGGACCGTTCTTTGCAAAGACCCTTTTAAGAATGTAGATGAGAGAGTTGAAAGACTATTGGAGACCATGTGAAGGTAAAGGCAATTTTCATAGCAATAGCGTTAACCATAACCGGATGCGCAGTGACAAACGATGTAACACCAGGTCAGGGAGCAATAACATTGGAGACATATAAAGGTGTAGTGGTAGAAAGCACGGCTGGACAAAAACCACTAATAACAATTACCGACGAGGCGACGGGCGCCCTTGATCTTTTTCAGAGTGATCTAATTAGAGGTGAAGGTGAAACTGTGCTCCCAGGAGCAGAAGTAACCGTTCATTATGTAGGCGTGGGGCTTAACTCAGGAAATGAATTTGATTCTTCTTGGGATCGCGACGCTCCGATAAGTTTTAGCTTGGATCAAGTGATCCCGGGTTGGAGCGAGGGAGTTGTCGGTATGCAAGTTGGTGGCCGGCGTTTGCTAGTAATTCCCGGAGATTTAGCCTACGGTGAGGCAGGAATTCCGCAGGCAGGTATTGGATCGAATGAAACATTAGTTTTTGTGGTTGATTTACTAGCAATTGTTCAGTAAGCGATGTCAGCTAGAAAGACTGAAAGACAACTCGACCTTTTGTTTATTCTGCTTAATTCGTCGCGCCCATTAAGTAGAGATGCAATACGGACGAAAATCGAGGAATATCGTAATCAAGAGAATCAAGATTCATTTGAGCGAATGTTCGAAAGAGATAAAGATGAACTTCGAGCTGTTGGTATTCCTATAGAAACAAAGTCGCTTGACCCACTCTTTGATGACGAATTTGGTTACGAGTTGCGTCTTGAAAACTTGAATTTAAAAAATTCTTTCTTTAATAATGAAGAATTGGCAGAGTTAACTCGAGCCGCCTTAATTTGGGAAGATTCCGTTCTTGCAACTAGTGCACGGCTCGGCCTAGTAAAAAGCCTCACAGAAAGTCAAGAATCACTAGATTACAAAGAGGACTTTAAAATAGGTAAAATTATTGCCTCTCATGCTTATGTAGTACTTGCTGAAGCACTAGTGAATAAGAACATAGTCGAATTTGAATATCACAAACCTAACCAAACAAATGCCGTAACAAAAAGAGTTGCACCAGAGTCGCTTTTTACCAGAAAATCTAATGTCTACTTGAAGGCGATTGACTTAAGCGATTCAACTTTAAAGACTTTTAATTTATCAAGGATTGGAAGTGAGGTGATGCAGTATCAGCCAAGTCATGAGGATCTAAAACTAATAAAAAATAAGAAAGTAGCTAATGACGAGATAAAGCAAGTGGGGCGTATCAAGTATCGATTCTCACCAGAGAGCATTCTGCACACAATAAATGGTCGACTCGTTGACGATTGGATTGAGGTTGATTATTTCAATGAAGAAGATTTTGCCATATTTATAGCTCCGCTTGCTCACCAAATTGAGAAAATAGAACCACAATCATTAAACGAAGCGGTAATTTCGCTACTTGAATCAGTGCAGAGAACGATTCAATGAGACAAAATTCTCTACGATTAGCTCGTCTTCTAACAATGCTTCCTTGGCTGCAAACGCAAGGGCCAGTGCATATATCTGAAGTTGCTAGAGTTTTTAATATTTCAATCAAAGAGGTGCTGGCAGATTTGGCATTGCTTACTTTTGTAGGCCCCGAACAGGCAGGTGGCGGTTTAGTCGATATTCAGTATGAAGATGACATTGTTAAAGTTGTCGACCCTCAAGGACTAAAGTCAGCTTTAAGTTTAAATATGTTTGAAAGAATTTCACTATTGATGGGTTTAAGAATATTACAGGATCTAGAACTAGCGAATCCAGCAACATTTTCAGCGCTTGAGAAGCTTGAAAGCGTCGAGGCAAGCGAGTTAAGCGTTTCTAAGCTAAACCAAACAATTAACAGTTGTCTTGGCGAGAAGAGGCTTCTCGAGATTCAGTACTTGTCATTTGGCGCAAGCAAAGCAACGACAAGAGTGATAGAGCCTCACCAAATAGTTGTCAAGAGTTCCACGCTTTACTTACAAGCCTGGTGTCGTGCGAGTGATGGTTGGCGAGATTTCAGAATAGATAGAATTCTTGAGGCAACAGCACTGAATGAATTTTTCGACGAGCGGAAATCTGAAAAATCTTTGGATCAACTCGGCCGGGCGATTGAGATTGATCTAACAACAAATGCGCTTTGGGTGCTGGAGCAATACGCAGTCGAAGCGGCTCAAACCAATTCTAATAATTTAAGAATCACCATGCCAGTCTTTTCTGCAGTATGGCTGTTTCAATTTTTAGTTTCAACGGTTACTAGTATTCAAAGCGTTCAAATGGATAAAACCTTAAAACAAGAAGTTTTAGCGGAGCTAGAAAGTGCCATCTCTAGATTAAAAGAATACTAATGCTAAGAATTGGCTTTGTTTACAATACAAATGCAGGTAGAAGATTTAAATCTAAGAAGATCAAAGCAATTCGTGATGTTCTCCTAAATCATGGCACCGTTCAAGAATTTGAAATTAAAAATCCTTACTCACTAGAGCAAGAAGTAGATACTCTAACTTCCAACTTTGATTTACTTGTTATAGCTGGGGGAGATGGAAGCGTTAACGGCGTTATTAATCTATTGAAGGAAAATACGCCACCATTATTAGTCTTACCATTTGGTTCTGGAAATGACATAAGCCAAAGTTTTCACCCGAAATTAAATTTGCAGCGAATCAATAAGGCACTCAAAAATCTTGAATTTAAAAACGTGGATTTAATAGAAATTTCAGGGGAAGAAAGCATTTTTTGCCTCACCGTTGCGTGCCTTGGTACAGATGCACGAGTTAGCAAACGAGCATCGACAATGCCAAGGTTTCTCGCGGGCGCTAGATATGTATTAGCGACCATAATGGAGATTTTCAAGAACGCGCCAACTGAAGTAACAGTTTCAACTGATGGTTTTTCGTATCAAGGAGCTGTGAGTGTCTGCTCTATGGCCAATACTGCGCAGTATGGGGGAGGAATCGAAATTTCTCCTAAGTCTAATATTGCTGATGGTCAACTAGAATTAGTGTTTGTCAAAAAATTGGATCGTTTGGCCTTACTTATGCTCTTCATTTTGCTTTTGTTAAAACAACATACAAAATCTAAAAAAATTAAGTATATAAAAACAAATGACATTCATTTGGCTTCCAGCAATCAGCAGCTAGAGGTATGGGCTGATGGTCAATTCATGTCAGAACTTCCATGCCGTATCAGTATGGCTAACTTTAAATTAAGTGTTTTAAGAGTTTAAATGACTGATTACTCGCAAAAATATAATGATTTTAAACGAAAACAGAAGACTACCTCAAAATTAATTCAAGAATATGAATTAGATCTTCCCTTTGAACTCGACAATTTTCAGCGAGAAGCATTTATCGCAATTGAGTCAGATAAGAATGTGCTGGTCTCGGCGCCGACCGGCTCCGGTAAAACTCTGGTGGCAGATTTTGGAATCTTTATCACCAAGAAAAGAGGCTTAAGATCTATCTACACCACGCCGATTAAAGCTTTATCGAATCAAAAATTCCGCGAGCTTATAGAACGATACGGTGTAGAAAATGTCGGATTGCTTACTGGTGATAATTCCGTAAACAAAGATGCTCCAATAGTTGTTATGACTACCGAAGTTTTGAGAAACATGATTTATGAAGACTTTTCGCGAACTCTTGATATTGGCTTAGTGGTTATGGACGAAGTTCATTATTTAGCTGATAGAAATCGCGGCGTAGTTTGGGAGGAAGTCCTAATTCTGCTACCTAAAGAAATAGTTGTTGTTGCCTTAAGCGCCACTGTTAGCAACGCTTCAGAAATAGGGGATTGGCTCACAGAGGTTCGGGGAACTACTGAGGTTATTGTTGAAGGCAAGCGGCCAATTCCGCTAGAGCAATTTGTGGTAACTAAGAGCGAAATAATTCCACTCTTTTCTAAAGAAGACTCAACGACTTTAAACAAGAATTTAATTCGAATTCATCGAGCAGCCCAATCTCGACGAACTAGTAAATACAAGAGAAGCGATCAAATATCACTGGTTCCAAGTCAAGAGAAGGTCATCTCTCAGTTAAGAAACGCTAATCTCTTGCCCGCGATCTATTTTATTTTCTCCAGAAAGCAATGCGATGTAGCCGTTGAAAATTTACTGTCTTCAAAAATACGTCTAACTTCTGATGCCGAGTCGCTTGCTTGCGATAAGTTCCTAGAACAAGTTCTTCAGGCGCTAGAAGGCGAGGATTGGAATTTACTGGGTATTGATCGCTGGCAAGCTGCGGTTCGACGTGGATTTGCTGCCCACCATGCGGGATTGTTGCCAGTAATAAAGGAAACAACAGAAAAACTATTTCAAAATGGATTAATAAAATTAGTATTTGCGACTGATACGTTGGCCTTAGGCATCAACATGCCAGCTCGAAGCGTCGTGCTGGATAAATTAGATAAATGGAATGGGGAAACCCATGAATTGCTGACTGCTGCTGAATACACCCAAATAACGGGACGCGCGGGTCGCAGAGGAATTGATAATCGGGGTGCTTCGATAATTTGTTTTTCTAGAGCTACAGATCCTAGATACTTAAGTAATTTAGCTACCAACAGAGCTTTTGAGCTCAAATCTAGTTTTCAGCCCCGCTACAACATGGTTTGCGGACTTCTCGAAAAAAGAACTATCGCCCAAACGGAACAATTGCTTGAAAAATCTTTGGCACAATTTCAGGCAAAATTAAAAGTAAAAAAAATGGTCATTAGACAGAAGCGAGAAGAAGAAGCCTTAGAAAAATATAAAAATACAGCGAGTTGCCACCTCGGTGACATGGATGAATATCTTTCTTTAGTTAAGTCTTTGGCGGTGGCACAAAAGCGAAATGATCCAGAGTGGGAGGTATTAAAAAAGGCGATTCGCCAACACCCAGTTCACAGCTGTAAAGATAGAGAAAACCACTTGCGCTGGGGGGAGCGCCGGCTCAAATTAGAAAAACAAGTTGCTTCATTAAAACGTGATATTTCCCGTGACACCTCAGGAATAAAGCGAATTTTTAGAAATGTCTTGAGTGTCTTAGAGAAGTTTGATTATCTCAATGTTTCTGACTCTGAAAATATCCTAACCAGTAAAGGAGAGCTACTTACCAAAATTCACTCAGAGCAAGATTTGTTGCTCGGGGAGGCGATAGATCGTAATGTATTTTCTAACCTAAAGCCCAGCGAGTTAGTTTCATTAGTCTCAGGCTTAACCTATGAATCACGAATTGACCAAGACTATGAGTACTGGTTGCCCAATGAGGTCTTAAACGAAAGAGCTGACGAATTATTAGCCATTTCGCACGAAATTATCGCACTTGAAGATAAGCATGATTTGAGTTTTACTTCTGAGCCTGACTTTAGTTTTGCTAATTCTGTCTTCATGTGGGCGAATGGAGCTAGCTTAAGAAAGGTACTAAAAATAGCTAACATGTCAGCCGGTGATTTTGTTCGAAGCATGAAACAAAATATTGATCTATTAGGTCAAATCTCAGCCTTAGAAAACTCATTGGCACAAACTGCAAAAGATGCCTTAAAGCTAATTAACCGTGGCGTTATAGCACAAGAATACGTGCTTGGGGTAGATGAAATTAATCATGAATTAATCGAAGAATTTCATTAACTTGCTTTGTGATGTTTCTCGCCGCGGCGAATTTATTTAGTTTTTCAATTTCCATGGGCTTAACCTGGATTTTTAGCTTTAAATTTTTGTTTAGACTGGTTACCTGTCGTGCTTTTTGAATGTAGCTGACGCTCGAAATTATATTCTCTTCGGCGACAGAAAGTTTTTTGCTGGGATTAGTTGACAAGTAGTTTATGAGATTTTCAATAGTCTGAAATTCCTTTATAAATTTTGCTGCTGTCTTTTCCCCAACTTTCGAAACCCCTTTTAATCCATCACTGGGGTCACCGCGCAGTACTGCATAGTCTAAATATTGTTCTGGTTCAAAACCGTAAACCTCTTTAAATCTTTCATAATCCCAGAGTGGTTGTGATTTATCAGAAAGAAGATGTAGAACAGTTTGATTTTTTCTATTTATCAGTTGAAGTAAATCACGATCAGATGTGACAATAATTGAATTTTTTTCAATTTTTGAGAGTGAAGCTAGGCAATCATCGGCTTCAAAATCCTGGATTCCAACTACAGCTATCTGCAGTAATGCAAGAACATGAATTAAATCAGGTAATTGCTCAATGAGTTCTTCAGGCGCTAATTCATTTTTTTTATCAGCGGCTAATCGATGGGATTTGTATTCTGAGAGCAATTCCACGCGCCAGTTAGGCCGCCAACTTTCATCAATTGCGGCAATGATTCTTCTAGGTTTGTATTTGTCCAATAGCTGAGCAATAGTGGTCAAGCTGCCACGGATTGCGTTTATTGGCTTTCCACGCGAATCAGTGATTGATGTTGGAAGGGCATAGAAAGCCCGATAGTAAAGACTAGGTAGATCTAGCAATAAAACTGGAGACACTCTCTAATGATATTGATTAGTAGCACCTAAAATTGACTTATATGCCAATCTCAGGAAATTTGTCTAGTCAGAGAATCCTCAATGCTCAACAAATGTTGGCAGAGAGAAATATCGATTTAGCAATAATTACTCCAGGGATAAATTATCGATACCTAACTAACCAGCGCGCAGTGGCACTTGAGCGCCTAACCGCTTTGGTGATTACGCAAAGTGAATATTGGCTTATTGTGCCCGAACTAGAATTAAATCAAGCTCGAGAATTTCATAATGAAGTAGAAATAATTTCTTGGCGCGAAACAGATGATCCTTATTTAATGGTCCAAGCGAGGACACCTAATTCTAAGGCCATTGCTCTCGATGAAAAAATGCCCTTTTTCCATGTAGAAAAATTTCAAAAAGTGTTCAGTGCTGAATTTGTTTCGTTTTCACCAATTTCAGAAGCCATGAGGTCAAAAAAGAGCGATGAAGAAATACAAGAGTTAACAAAGGTCTCAGCTGCGATAAATGCCGTTCATTTATCGATCCCTGAAATTGATTTTACAAATAGAAGTGAGCTGGCAGTGGCAAATGAAATTGAAGCAATGATCCGGAAGGAACACGAAACCGTCGATTTCGTAATCGTCGCCTCTGGTCCTAATTCTGCAAACCCACATCATCAACCGGGGGAGCGGGTAATTCAAAACGGTGATGTAGTTGTTATTGATATTGGAGGAACGTCCAAAAGCGGCTATTGCTCTGATTGCACGCGAACCTATGTAGTTGATAAACCTGATCCTGAATTTGTTAAAAATTATGAGGTACTTGCAATTGCGCAGAAATTGGGCGTTTCCAGCGCTAAAGTTGGGATCACTGCAGAGTCTTTAGACAAGCAAGTTAGAGATCATTTAAGTGCAAATGATTTAGGGCAATGGTTTGTGCATCGCTTGGGTCACGGAATTGGCATGGAAACCCATGAGACTCCTTGGCTGGTGCGTGGCAATAAAAATTTATTAGAAGAAGGAAATGTCTTTAGCATCGAACCTGGTTTTTACATTCCGGGAAAATGGGGCGCACGTATTGAAGATATTGTCGCCTTGTCAGGGCGCAAAACTCTGAACTTAAATGACTTTGACCATAGTTTGAGAATCGTTCATTGAAAAAGCTACTCCTAGCTGCCTTGCTAG
>JAYPCW010000003.1:0-40721 GCA_038124905.1 Candidatus Nanopelagicales bacterium
AATATCAACCGGGCCTAAAATTCGCGCAGCGACTTTTCCTTCTTTATCCAAAACTAACGTAGTAGGGATTGCATTAGGTGAGAGCGTGTCTTTGAATTCTAACAATATGCGCCCAGATTGATCTTCAATATTTTCATACTCAATTGTGAAGCGTTCTACAAAGTTTTGGGCTGAAGCCAAACTATCTCTAGTGTTGAGACCTAAGAAAACCACACCTTGCTCTCGCAGCTCTCGGTCCAAATCTGCAAGTTCTTTAGCTTCAGCTCGACATGGTGCGCACCAAGATCCCCAAACATTTATTACAACTACTTTCCCTTTTTGCTCAGAAAGAATAAATTCTTTATTTGAAAATGTCTTCTGGGCTATCTCTGGTGCCAGCTTTCTCTCAGCTTTTGGCAAAAGCACGCTGGAGCCATCGCCTGCAACAAATCCAGTATCTGCAGAACTAATAGATGTCGGCTGAGCGCTGCCGCAACCAACCAAAATCAAGCAAAAAATTAGAGATAAAGAGACAGCAAAAAATTTCATCTCTTAATTCTTGCTAATAAATCTCGGCTTGGTTCGTGATATTCAACACGCTCGAACTCATCACCCAAAAAATGTAAGCTGGTGACGCTCGCTAGAGAGCATTCGCGTTTTCTGGGACTGTGCACCAAATTTCGCCCTTCGAAAGACAGCCGGGCGACATAAATAGGTAATTGATGAGAAACTAAAACAATTTCTTTTCCCTTTGCGGCTTTCCTAGCTGACTCAATGGCTGCCCGCATTCTGCTTGCTACCTGGTTATAAGGCTCACCCCACGAAGGAACAAAAGGGTTTCTCAGGTGCCACCAATTTCGTGGATTTTTTAGCGCGCCATCGCCAACAGAGACTCGCTTACCTTCAAATACATTTGTCGCTTCAATAATTCTTTCATCGTGAACTATCTCCAAACCAAGTTTTTTGGCTGTCGGTTCAGCTGTTTGCTGGGCTCGTTCAAGTGGCGATGAAATAACTTTTACTAAATCTCGGTCATGAAAAAAGTCAGCAGCCCTATCTGCCATTTCTAACCCGAGTTTTGACAAATAAAAGTTAGGTAAGCGACCATAAAGAACTTTGGTTGGGTTTTCTACCTCGCCATGGCGCAGCAAGTGAACAACGGTTTTTTCCATAGATTTAGTATCTACGACGCAACGCATTTCGGCGCTTTGATGGGCGCCAAGAAGTTTCACCTTTTTCTAATGCGGTTTCCTTAAGTTTTTCTCCGAAGGCTGCTAAAGCTTCAATTAAAACTGTCATGTTTGGTTCTTCAGCTTGCACGCTCACCACTAGGCCGTGTTCCTCGGCTGCTTGCGCGGTGGCAGGTCCAATTACCGCAATCACAGTTGTGGGGTGAGGCTTACCAGCAATACCCACTAAATTTCTTACCGTGCTTGCAGAAGAGAAAAGTACCGCGTCAAAGCCCCCAGTCTTAATAGCTTCACGAATTTCAGCAGCAGGAGGTGCCGCGCGTACAGTTCTAAAAGCTGTGATGTCCTCAACTTCCCAGCCTTTTTTAATCATTCCTTCTGCTAAAGATTCAACGGCAATGTCAGCTCGAGGTAAAAAAACTCGATTAATTGGATCAAAAACTTGGTCATAAGTCGGCCAGACTTCTAGCAAATCATCTGAGCTATCTGATTTATCTGGTACCAAATCTGGTTGCACACCAAATTCAATTAGCGACTCAACTGTTTTGTCTCCGATAGCTGCCACTTTGATGCCTGAGAATGCCCTAGCGTCTAAGCCATATTCAGCTAGTTTTTCTTTGACAGCTCGAACCGCATTTGTACTGGTAAATGCCACCCATTGATAGCGCCCGCTTACCAAACCATTTACTGCCCGTTCCATTTGTTGCGGAGTGCGTGGTGGTTCAACAGAAATTGTTGGGACATCAATTGTGACTGCCCCATAACGCGTCAATAATTTTGCAGCTTTACCACCATCGTCTTTGGTTCTAGGTACTAAAACCTTCCAACCAAAAAGTGGCTTACTTTCAAACCAAGAGTATTTTGCGCGATTTGAAACGGGGTCTCCAATAATTACTAATCCCGGCCCCGATTGACGGGCAGCTTTCGCGTCCGCACTCATACGGTCCAGGGTTGAGACTACGCTTCTTTGCTCAACGGTGGATCCTTCACGAGTTACCACCATTGGGGTTTCCCCATCGCGACCTCGAGCTACTAAATTGTTGGCAATTTGTCCAGCTTTATCTGTGGCATTCAAAATTATCAGGGTAACTTTTGGATCTAAATGCTCTGACCAATCAATTGGATGCAGTGCATCAAGAATTCTTATCTCTTTGCTTTTACCCGAAAACAATGAAACGCCAGCATGAGCTGGAGTCGCAGTAACGCTCGATAATCCTGGAATATATTCAAATTCAATCTTTGCTTTATTTAAAGCTGAAATTTCTTTGCTTAAGGCATCTGTCAACATTGGATCATCAGCGCATAAGCGGACTACAGCTTTTCCTTCTTTGGCAGGATCAATTGCAAACTTAATTTTTAAGTCACCACTCATTGGCAAATCTTCATCAATTGTGGTGCTGATGATTTCGGCTTGCGGTGCCAAGTGTTGAGCAAAATCCTCTAAATACTCATCAGCGATAACCAAGTCTGCTTCTTTAAGCGCATTGAGCGCGCGTAGCGGCAACAGGTCAGGTTCAGCAGGGCCGGCACCAATAAACATTATTGGATGCAAAGCTGATTTACGTTTACTCGTCACTTAATTTATCTCCTATGCGGTTTTTTCTTCTATTTTCTTTTGTTCGTGAAATGCCAAAATTTGTAATTCGCTTGCTAAATCAACTCTTCTTACATCAACGCCTTTTGGAGTAACTAGATGTATTGGGGCAAAGTTTAAAATACTAGTAACGCCAGCATTTACCAAATCGTCGCAAACTTTTTGGGCGACTTCAGCTGGTACTGCAATCACACCTAACTTGGCTTTTAATTGCTTGGTCGCTTTAGCTAAATCATTTGCCGGAAGTATTTCGATTTCAGATTTTCCAGTTTTTACTTTTGTTCCGACTAATTTTTGGTCATGATCAAACAATCCAACAATTTGAAAGCCGCGTGAGCCGAACCCTCCATAGCGAGCCAAAGCTCTTCCTAAGTTTCCTAACCCCACTATCACCACGGGCCACTCGTTGTTTAAGCCCATTTCGCGAGCAATTTGAAAACGTAAATATTCAACTTCATAACCCACGCCACGCGTGCCATATGTTCCCAAGTAAGAAAGATCTTTTCGCAATTTTGCACTAGTGACCCCAGTAATTTCTGCCAACTCTTCGCTAGAGACTCTTGCCTCCCCGCGTTCAAACAATTGAGTTAAAGCACGGTAATAAATTGGCAATCGTGCTACCGTGGCCGCGGGAATCTTGCCGCGTTTAACTGGCGGAACTTGTCGAAGTGGCAATTTTGGTCTACCTATTTTGAGTGGATTTGTAATCCATACTCTAGAGATTTGTGAAGAAAAGCACAAATCCCCTTTATTTACTTGCCCAAGGCCGCACGCAATTTATCTGGATCTACCCGCCAGGCTGAATGCTGAATTCCATCGATTAACACCACCGGGATTTCTTCTTGAAATCTAAGGGCTAAATCTGGATTTTCTTCAATAAAAATTTTTGAATACTCAAGCCCCAGTTCTTCACAAATTTGATGTAAAACTGCTTCGGCTTCCTCACAAAGATGACAACCGGATTTTGTAATGAACGAAATGTCAGGCAATTGCCTACTTCTTGCGTCTTGCTACCCGAGTCTTGCGCAAAAGCTTGCGGTGCTTTTTCTTAGCCATCCGCTTGCGACGCTTCTTGATAACTGAACCCACAGATTCACTTTCTCTCTTTAGTGCTTGCCAAATGCTATCCAAATGCCAACGACGCCCCACCAATCGGTCAGGCGTCGTCGCTTACGACTTTAAAGCTTGGGGTTAGCCTGCTTCGACGAAAGATTCACGCAAGTAATCGCCGACTGCATGCTCCGGTACGCGGAACGAACGGCCTACGCGCACTGCTGGCAATGTGCCGGAGTGGACTAGACGGTAAACAGTCATTTTTGATACTCGCATACTTGTTGCAACTTCTGCAACAGTGAGGAACCGAACCTCGCCTAAGGGTCGCTCTGAATTTGCGGCCATCATTACCTCTTTCCGAACCCAAAATGCGATGGCTTCCCCTCCGCCGCTTTTGTGTTCGAGACGAACTTAGCCCCTACCTAATGGGAGTGGCAAGTGGGGTAGCCCTTGACTAAACCAAAGATTGAGACTAGAGAGAAAATTTAACCCTGCCGCAACTGGTGAGCACGCGCAATTGCTGCACTTAACGCCTCGTAAACCAACTTTGAAGCTCCGCTCGCTTCAATTACCTCAATTGCAGCTTGAGTTGTACCTTTAGGTGAAGTTACTTTGGCTCTTAATTGCTCTGCAGAATCATTTGTTTGATCTAACAACATGCCTGATCCGATAAAAGTTTCTCTAACAATCAATTCAGCAACCTCTTTACTTAACCCTAGAGCAACTGCAGTGTTAGTTAAATTTTCAATTAACCAAAAAAAGTAGGCAGGCCCAGAGCCACTAACCGCAGCTACTACATCTATCAAGTCTTCTGCAACAACTACGCATGTTCCGACTGTTTCAAGTAGCTCCTTTGCGGTGTTTAAGTAATCTAGATTGCAGGTAGGCGCTGCTGCCAAGCCAGTTGTGCCTCTTTGAACCAAAGCTGGAGTGTTTGGCATAGCTCTTACTACTGGGTTCGAGGTGCCTAATTGTTCAAGTATGAAGCTGGTTGTTACTCCGACGGCCATAGAAATGACCAGAGTCTGCGGCTTAATAACCTTTCCTAACTCGTTTAAAACTACTTTTATGTCTTGGGGCTTTACGCCGATTAAAATCACGTCGGCCTCGTGCGCTAATGCGATATCATCGACCACCTCAACTACATAAGTTTCTCGAAGATAATTAGCTCTTTCTATGCTGCGTTGCACTATCAAAAGATCATCTTTATTAATGTTCTCTTTTAACCAACCTTTTAAAATGGCTTCGCCCATAGCACCACAGCCAATAATGGTAATTTTCATAAATAGGACTTCACCGTCTGAAACAAAGATTCTGGAGCATGAGTAATTCTGCGCATCACATAGGGATACCAATCTGGTCCAAATGGTAGGTAAACCCTTACTGGTTGATCAAAGTTTAGAAGTCGCTCATGATTTCTCTTTGGCATTCCATGAGTAATTTGAAATTCAACGCTCCCTGCTTCTCTTTGAACGTCGGCGGCGATAAAGCCCGCAATCTCAATCAGCCGGGAGTCATGGGTTGCCACTGTTACTTTGGCCGAGCCCTCTAACAATGTGCGAAGACACTTCACATAGGAACGATCAACATCGATCATCTTTTGGTAACCCCGCCATTCAGGCGTTTTATAGGTTCCTCGGGTTAGTCGCACCCGCACCTCTTGATTAGTCAATTCCTCTGCCTGGGCTTGCGCACCTCTCAATTCGCTTAGCAGCGTAAACCCACAAGCAGGGTATTCTGCATGCAAGGTTTTTGTGATGTCAAATATCCAATCAGGATCGTCTCCATCATCCACTTCGATTATCACCGGAATCTCATACTCTTTTGCTTTAGTGATTATTGAAAATAGATGAGCGCCCGCCTTTTCTTTATTTCCTAACTGTGACGGCTTAATTGAAACTTCAGTTTTGTCATTTAATTTTGCCAGGCTAATTTGCTCTAGCATTTCAAGATAAACCTGGTGTGTATTGGCAGCCTCATTTGGATTAATAGCATTTTTTTGCAGGTAAGCCAAAGAAACTAAATAGTTATCTTGAATAAAGTTTTTGCTTACCGCTAAGGCTTCAAAGATATCTTCACCTGCAACATAGCGTTTAGCAAAGTTTTTAAAGAAACCACTAGCCTCTAGGGGCTGTCTTAGTGGATCAGCCTCTACCCACTCCATGAAAGTTCTTCTAACCACACTCCTAGGGTATGACTTCACAAATTCACATAAACGGGCGCGGGTCAATAGAAGATTAGATAGCAGATATGTTTGAGGTCATGCCTGAAATTGCAACCGATTTTCCCCGAGCTTGGCTGGAGTTTGAAGATCCCGAATTTGAAGAGACCATCTATCGCTGTGACCTAACATGGCTTACCTCTAGCTGGCAGTGCATTTTTGGTAATGGCTGTAAAGGTATTGAAAAAGATAAGCCTGATTACGGATGCTGCGTACATGGCGCTCATTTCGATCCAAAAAAAGAAAAAAAACGCGTACAAAAATACGTAAATAAACTCACCCCCGACATTTGGCAAAATTATGAAGCTGGAAAAACCAAAAAGGGTTGGTACGAAAAAGATGAAGATGGAGAATTAAAAACTAGCGTTTTTCATAATGCTTGCATTTTTCATAATCGCAAAGATTTCGCTGGCGGTGAAGGTTGCGCCCTGCACTCCTATGCACTAAAAAATGGCATCAAACCTCAAGAAACAAAGCCTGACGTGTGCTGGCAACTTCCGATTCGTCGTTCATACAACAACAGAAAATATGAAGATGGAGTTGAATTTCAAATCATCACCATTGAGGAATACCAACGTCGTGACTGGGGCGACGGTGGTCATGACATGGATTGGTATTGCTCTTCAAATACTGAAGCCCATACAGCTTCAGTCCCGGTTTATCTCAGCGAGAAGGACACCCTTATTGAATTAATGGGTGAAGCATCTTATGAGATTTTAAAAACGCATTGTGATGCCAGGATGAAAGCAATTTCTGCGATTAAAGAATTGCCTGGTCGTGAAGCAAAAAAAGTTCTACTTTCGCTGCAATTGCACCCAGCTTCAAACTGGGAGTAAAAGTCAGCCTTAGGTATTAAATTAACTTCATGAGCAAAACCCTTGCCTATCGATGCACAGAATGCGGGTGGAATACCGCTAAATGGGTTGGGCGCTGTGGTGAATGCCAATCTTGGGGCACAGTTGAAGAATTAGGTGCCAGTAAATTAAAAAATATTCAACCGGGTCCAGTAACTTTCGCCGCACAAAAAATTGGTGAAGTAGACGTAAAAGTAGCCACCGCAAAAAGCTCTGGGCAGAGTGAATTAGATCGTGTATTAGGTGGCGGAATCGTCCCAGGTTCAGTGCTGCTCTTGGCCGGCGAACCAGGCATCGGTAAGTCAACTCTGCTTTTAGAGGTGGCCGCTAGTTGGGCCAAAACAAATGGGACCTCGCTCTACTTAACAGGTGAAGAGTCTGCTTCTCAGGTTCGCCTGAGGGCTGAGCGACTGAAAGCGATTGCAGATAATTTATTTCTCGCCAGCGAAACAGAACTTTCAGCTGTTTTATCTCACATTGAGCAAGTAAAGCCGTCGCTATTAATAATCGACAGCATTCAAACCATCAATTCTGCAGATTTACCTGCGACTTTAGGCGGGGTTTCGCAAGTTCGAGAAGTCGCTGCCGCACTTATTCGAGTCGCTAAAGAAAAAAATATTGCAACAATTCTGGTAGGCCACGTCACCAAAGATGGTTCGATAGCTGGCCCAAGAGTTTTAGAACATTTAGTTGATGTGGTCTTGCAAATAGAAGGTGAGCGTCATGCTCGCTTGCGTTTGCTTCGAGCAGTTAAAAATAGATTTGGCCCTGCCGATGAAATTGGTTGTTTTGATTTAAGAGAATCTGGAATGATTGGCTTAGCTGATCCGTCAGGGTTATTTCTTTCCAGCAGACAAGATGAAGTGAGTGGCTCTTGTATTTCTTTAACGATTGAAGGTACTCGACCTATCCCCACTGAAATCCAAGCTTTAGTTGCGAAAAGTGCTCTGGCTTCACCCAGGCGTGCTACCAGTGGGCTTGACTCTGCACGCTGCGCAATGGTGCTTGCAGTTTTAGAAAGGCGTGCTGGGTTAAGACTTAGTGATCAAGATGTTTACTTAGCAACAGTTGGCGGTGTAAAAATCACCGAACCTGCTGCAGATTTAGCAATCGCCCTTGCCCTGGCAAGCGCTCGTACAGATGCAGCAATTTCAAACAAAGTAATTGCGATTGGTGAAGTTGGACTTGCTGGTGAAGTTAGGGGGGTAACTGGTTTAGCGCGCCGTTTATCAGAGGCTGCCCGCCTGGGTTACTCAACTGCCATCGTACCGATTTCGAAGGACCTAGAACTCAACGAAAAAAAATTCAAGAATTTAGAAATAGTCCAAGTAGCTAATATTAAAGAAGCAATCGCTCATGCTAAATTAAATAAACCCGTAATTGATTAAAAATTTATTCAGCAGCTGTTTCAACAGTTGGTGGTGAATCCGGCAAACTTGATTGCAATTCGGGAGTGAAGGTGAACGTTCTTGAATCACCCTCGCCCTCGACTGAAACTACGATCAAATTGCCTGGTAATAATTCACCAAAAAGAATCTTTTCACTTAGCGGATCTTCAATTTCACGTTGAATCGTTCTGCGCAACGGTCTAGCTCCAAGTACTGGGTCATAACCTTTAGCCGCAAGCAATTCCTTTGCTGGCGCTGTAAGCACTAGACCCATGTCCTTTTCCTTCAAGCGCTCATCAACCTTGGCGATCATTAGATCAACAATCTCGATGATTTCTTTTTCAGTCAACTGGTGGAAGACGATTACATCATCAATACGATTCAAGAATTCAGGCCTAAAGTGTTGTTTTAACTCATCGCTAACTTTGACCTTCATCTTTTCGTAGTTTGTCTGCTCGCTCTCTCCGGTAGCAAAACCAACGTTTACACCCTTAGAAATATCGCGGCTACCTAGGTTGGTGGTCATGATAATCACGGTATTTTTGAAGTCGACCATTCTGCCCTGAGCGTCAGTCAAGCGACCATCTTCGAGGATTTGTAGAAGTGAGTTAAAGATGTCGGGATGAGCCTTCTCAATTTCATCAAATAACACCACGCTGAACGGACGACGACGAACTTTTTCAGTTAATTGGCCGCCTTCTTCATATCCCACATAGCCTGGAGGCGATCCAAATAATCTTGAAACTGTGTGACGCTCGGCGTATTCGCTCATATCTAGCATGATTAATGAATCTTCATCACCAAATAAGAACTCAGCCAACGTCTTAGATAGCTCGGTCTTACCAACACCTGAAGGCCCGGCGAAAATAAATGATCCGCCTGGGCGCTTGGGGTCTTTCATTCCAGCACGAGTGCGACGAATGGCTTTGCTGAGCGCTTTGATGGCATCTTCTTGGCCAATAATGCGCTTATGTAATTCCTCTTCCATGTGAAGCAGTCTTTGTGACTCTTCCTGGGTCAGTTTGGTAACTGGCACCCCAGTACTCATTGCCAAAACTTCAGCAATTAAATCTTCATCAACCTCAGCTACCGTGTCGAGGTCTCCAGCTTTCCACTCGCGCTCCCGCTCGTTTTTTTCAGTGATTAACGTGCGCTCTTTGTCTCTAAGTGAAGCGGCTTTTTCGAAATCCTGAGAATCAATTGCGCTTTCTTTTTCTTTACGAACTTCCGCAATGCGATCATCAAATTCACGCAAATCTGGTGGTGCACTTAGCCTACGAATTCTAAGTCTGGCCCCAGCCTCATCAATTAGGTCAATTGCCTTATCTGGCAATTGACGATCGTTAATGTAGCGATCTGCCAAGGTTGCTGCAGACACCAAAGCGGCATCGGTGATGGTTACTTTGTGATGCTGTTCGTAACGATCTCTTAAACCCTTGAGAATTTCGATGGCATGCGAAACGCTTGGCTCTTGAACCTGAATTGGTTGGAACCTGCGCTCTAACGCAGCATCTTTTTCTACATATTTACGGTATTCGTCGAGCGTGGTTGCTCCAATGGTTTGCAGTTCTCCGCGAGCAAGCATTGGTTTTAAAATGCTGGCGGCGTCAATTGCGCCTTCAGCTGCGCCGGCGCCAACTAGTGTGTGCATTTCATCAATGAACAAAATAATGTCACCCCGAGTGCGAATTTCTTTCAATACTTTCTTTAATCTTTCTTCAAAGTCACCGCGATAACGAGATCCAGCAACCAACGCACCCAAATCTAAGGTGTAAAGCTGCTTATCTTTTAGCATCTCAGGCACTTCACCGCGCACGATCATTTGGGCTAAACCTTCAACTACTGCGGTCTTACCAACGCCTGGTTCGCCAATTAACACCGGATTATTTTTAGTGCGGCGAGAGAGCACCTGCATCACACGCTCAATTTCAGTAGTTCTACCAATTACTGGGTCTAACTTTCCTTCTCTGGCGGCTACTGTTAAATTGCGCCCAAATTGATCCAAAACCAAAGAAGTAGAAGGAGTTCCTTCTGCAGGAGCACCTGCAGTTAATGGCTCCTTACCGGTGTAACCCGAGAGCAATTGAATTACTTGCTGACGAACCCGATTGAGATCCGCACCCAATTTCACTAAAACTTGAGCTGCTACCCCTTCGCCTTCGCGAATTAGGCCCAAAAGAATATGTTCAGTGCCTATGTAATTGTGGCCGAGTTGAAGGGCTTCTCGTAATGAGAGCTCCAAGACTTTCTTGGCTCTCGGGGTAAAAGGAATATGGCCAGAAGGAGCTTGTTGACCTTGGCCGATGATTTCTTCTACTTGGCTACGAACTGACTCAAGTGAAACATTTAAAGCTTCGAGAGATTTAGCGGCAACACCTTCACCTTCGTGGATTAAGCCCAAAAGGATGTGTTCGGTGCCAATGTAATTGTGATTGAGCATGCGAGCTTCTTCTTGGGCCAAAACCACCACACGACGGGCTCTATCAGTAAATCGCTCAAACATCACTTACTCCATAGGTTTTCATCTCTAAGGCTTTCCAGTTTACGACCAAAGCCCCACCCCTCGCATTTTGAGAGTCATCTAGGAGAACTGGGCATTTGGGGTAAATATTCCCCGATTTTTGAGAACTAACTCTGCCATAGGCTAAGGGCATGTCCGAAGCCCCAGATTTAACCACCGAATTACGCTCGGCAATTCGAAGACTGGGGTCTTTGTTAGGCCAATCTTTGGTCCGTCAAGAAGGCGAGCAGTTACTAAATTTAGTAGAGCAAATTCGCAATCTCACAAAAAATGATCCAAAAGCTGCGGCTGGAGTACTTGATCGCACCGACTTGGATTCGGCCATAAAACTTGCTCGAGCTTTTTCAACTTATTTTCACCTAGCTAACATCACGGAGCAGGTTTATCGCATAAAAGAACTTCAAACTCAAAAAGTAACTAGCGGTGGTTGGCTTTGGAGAACTGCAAAAAAAATAGAAGCAGCTGGCATAGATCAAGCCACCTTAGAAACAGCCTTTGCAAATTTGCGAGTCAGGCCGGTTTTCACTGCCCACCCAACTGAAGCTTCACGTCGTTCGGTCTTGTTAAAGCTCAAGAGAATAGCTGAACTTTTGAACAATCCTGAAGCAGAAGATGACCAATTTTCAGAAATCATTGATTTACTCTGGCAGACCGATGAATTACGGTTAGAGCAACCTGAAGTAATCGATGAGGCGCGCAACGCCATGAATTATTTGGATGATGCGGTTGCTGGTCCATTAATGGATGTTTTAGAAAATTTAGTTAAAGTAGCTAAACATTTAAATGTTTCAGAGGATCACTTAAGCCAACCGCTAACTTTTGGATCATGGATTGGCGGAGATCGAGATGGCAACCCCTTCGTAACGCCAGAAGTAACTTTAAACGTTTTGACCCTCCAGCGCGGACACGCAATCAGGGATCTCAAAGCATTAATTAAACGCTTGGCAGAGGACTTATCAATTTCAGATCGCATCTCCCCTGCAATTGCTGAGTTGTGGGATTCTGTTGAAAAAGATTTAGTTAAACTCACAGATCTTGATCCTCGCCTAAAGAGAATTAATGCTGAAGAACCATTTCGTTTAAAACTTTCAGCCATCAGCAACCGGCTTGAAGCAACTCGTAAAAGATTTGCCAATAAAGAAGCACATAAACCTGGGGTGGACTACCCCTCAAAAGTAGAGTTACTGTCAGATTTGCAAACGCTGGCAGATGCGTTAGATACCGAGCGCACCCAATTAGTAGCTAATGGCTTATTTGCCCGCGCTCATCGTGCAATAAAAGCTGTGGGATTACAACTGGCTACATTAGACGTGAGAGAACATTCAAATAAGCATCATGCAGCTCTAGCGCCATTGATAGACCGCGCACAAATCTCAAATAAACCATATTTAGAACTTTCTGCAGCTGAAAAATTTTCTTTGCTTGCAAAAGAACTAGATTCACCACGGCCGTTAGCTTCATCGCCTCACGCCTTACCGGACCTAGATACCGCAAAGACTTATCAAACATTTGCTTCCATAAATGAGGCTCTAGAAAACTTTGGCCCCGATGTCATTGAAACTTATATAGTTTCAATGACTAAGGGCCCAGAAGATCTGCTAGCTGCAGTCGTTCTTGCTAAAGAAACCGGGTTAGTGGACTTGCCTGAAAGAATTGCAAAGCTAGATTTTGTCCCACTGCTAGAGACGGTTGATGAATTAAGAAATGCGGGCGAAATCCTTGAGGCACTTTTATCTACTCCGGCATATCGAGTCCTGGTTTCGTTACGAGGAAACCTACAAGAAGTCATGCTGGGTTATTCAGATTCCAACAAAGACGCTGGAATTACTACCAGCCAATGGGAAATCCACTTAGCGCAAAGAAAACTCCGCGATGTGGCAAAAGCTCATGGAGTTCGCTTAAGAATTTTTCACTGTCGTGGTGGCACAGTTGGTCGTGGCGGTGGTCATACTCATGATGCAATTTTGTCAATGCCCTGGGGTGTGGTTGATGGTGATATTAAATTAACTGAGCAGGGTGAAGTCATAAGTGACAAGTACTTATTGCCACAGCTTGCCAGAGAAAATTTAGAGCTGCTAGTTGCAGCAACTCTGGAAGCAACTGTGTTGCATGCAGAGCCTAGAGAACAGATCGATCGTATTAATCGCTGGAACCCAGTAATGGATGCAATTAGTATCGCAGCACAAGAAAAATATTATTCCTTAGTCAGGCATGAAGATCTCCCTGAGTATTTTTCACTCTCAACTCCTGTTGAGCAATTAGCTGGCCTGCATTTAGGGTCCCGCCCAGCAAAAAGGCCTGATCAAAAACAAGATTTAGCCTCCCTAAGAGCCATTCCTTGGGTTTTTGGTTGGACTCAGTCTCGTCAAATTGTTCCTGGTTGGTTTGGCGTTGGCACAGGCTTATCAAGCATTAAAAATGATCCTGAAAAACTAGAAATCGTTCGTGAAATGTACCAAGCTTGGCCATTTTTTCAAAATTTCTTATCGAACGTCGCTATGACACTAGCTAAGACTGATCTGGCTGTAGCTGAACATTATGTACAACAGCTGGTACCAGAGAACCTCCATCATTTCTTTGAAACAATCAAGGCAGAACATTCACTAACTATCCAAGAAATATTGTCTTTAACAGGTGAGAAAGAACTTTTAGAAAATCAGTCCGTGCTAAAAAATACTTTGGCTGTAAGGGATAACTACTTACTACCATTGCAATTTTTACAGGTCTCGCTGCTTAGAAAAGTTCGTGAATTACAAAATAATTCTGAAGCTGTTGATCCACTTTTAAGAAGAACTCTTCTACTAACGATTAACGGTATTGCAACTGGATTAAGAAATACTGGTTGATTTAGTTTTTTCTAAAATTTGCTTTGCAATTTTTTCTGCAGTTAATCCAAATTGCTTCAAAATACTATTTCGCTTGGCATGGTCAATAAATTTGGTGGGTAACCCAAATTGAATGCTACTCCAAGTTGGTTGAATTTCTCTCAAGAAATTTGAAATCGCAGATCCCACTCCACCATTCTTGATTCCATCTTCAATGCTGACAAAATGGGTAAATCTATGCGCGAGCTCAATCAAGTCTTGATTAACCGGCTTAACCCAACGCGGGTCCACAACTGTAGCTTTAAAACCCTGTAATTCAAGCAACTTTGCGGTTTCGATCGCAAGTTGCGCCATCGGGCCAACAGAAACTATCAACACGTCGCCGTTTTCATTGCCATGCAAAATATCTAAAGATTTGTATTTGCTGTTCGCCTCTACCGCTTCGGTCAGCGCTCCTTTTGGAAACCTCACCACACTTGGCGCATCTGCAATCTTTATCGCTTCTTGCAAGGCCAAGCGCAAGGTGTTTTCATCTCTCGGTGCAGCCAAGTGCAAGTTCGGAACAATTTGTAACAATGACAAATCCCACATTCCGTTGTGGCTAGCGCCGTCATCGCCAGTTACTCCCGCTCGATCCAAAACAAAAGTTACTCCCGCATTATGTAGTGCAACATCCATAAGTAGTTGATCAAAAGCTCTATTTAAAAATGTCGAATAAATCGCAACTACTGGATGCAAGCCGGCATATGCCATTCCCGCGGCGCTAGTTGCGGCATGCTGCTCAGCGATCCCCACGTCAAACAAGCGATGTGGGTAAATTTCTTTGAATTTATCTAATCCAGTTGGACCCAGCATGGCTGCTGTCATTGCTACCACCTGCTGATTATTTTTTGCGATCTCGACAATCTCTTCACTAAAAACTTGAGTCCAAGTTCTTCCACTATTTTGTATTGGTAAACCTGTTTCTTGATTTACAATTCCTACGGCATGAAAACGTTCAGCCTCATCGTCTTCGGCAGGCTTATAGCCTCTACCTTTTTCAGTAATTACATGAACGATGACTGGATGGTCATATTCCTTGGCACGATTAAAAGCAAATTCCAACTCCGTAATATCGTGTCCGTCAATCGGTCCGATATATTTCAAACCTAAATCTTCAAATAAGCCTTGCGGGGCAACAATGTCCTTAATCCCCTTTTTCATTCCGTGCAAGGCATCAAAAATTGGTTTACCTGCACTTGTTTTTACTAAAATATCTTTGCCCCACTCTAAAAACTTTTCATATCCTTTTGTGGTTCTCAAAGTAAGTAAGTGATGTGCGAGCCCGCCAATTGTGGGTGAATAAGATCTGCCATTGTCGTTTACCACAATTACTAAAGGTCTATTTGGAGCATCTGCAATATTGTTTAAAGCTTCCCAAGTCATTCCGCCAGTTAAGGCGCCATCACCGACCACTGCAATTACATGCCGCTCATGGCTCTCACCGAATTGCTCAAATGCTTTAGCAATCCCATCTGCATAAGAAAGAGCGGTTGAGGCATGAGAGTTCTCAACTACGTCATGAATACTTTCTGCTCTACTTGGATAGCCAGATAAACCATTTTCTTGCCGTAGGGAATCAAAGTCTTTTGCTCTACCAGTCAAAATTTTATGCACGTAAGATTGATGGCCGGTATCAAAAACCATTACATCCTTGGGTGAGTCAAAAACTCTATGCAAGGCAATTGTTAACTCAACTACACCTAAATTTGGCCCAAGGTGTCCACCGGTTTGGGTAACCTTCTCAATTAGGAATTTACGAATCTCTTCAGCTAATTGAGGCAATTTTTGCTCATCCAAGGCCTTCAAAACCTCAGGTGAGGTTAAGCCATTCAGCAATCCGCGCACTCTATTCGCCTCGTTCTACATATATACAGTCTGGATAACTCTTTAATCTATCGCCTGGGCCAAAATTGTGCTAATTTCACGTTACTTTGCCTGCAGAATCTCCTAGTTTTTGCCATTTACCACTGGCTGCATAATCTCTAATGCGCTCAAATCCAATGAAAACCTCTTCGTAACTGTTTATCAGCGGTGAAATTGCCACGCGCAAGCAATTAGGAACCCGGTAGTCAGGAACTAATTTCATTTCCTCTCTTAAACCGCGGGCAATTTTTTCGGCATGGGGGTGGTAGAGCGAAATATGCCCACCTCTCTTATTTGCGTCCCTCGGGGTAACCAACTCAAATCCCAAAGGCTTGAGCCATTCATCATGAAGTTGAATCATTAGGTCTGTGCCAATTTGTGCCTTTTTATTTATTTCTTTCAAAGTAGCTGCTTTGATCATCTCAAAACTAGTCTTTACACAGCGAAGGCCGATTATCGAAGGGCTCGCTATTTGAAAACCTCTCATGCCTGAGGCTCGACTAAAATCTTGCCCCATATTGAATTGATCCTTTTGAGCAAACCAGCCTTGAATTGGCATTTCTAACTTTTCTTGTGCACTTTTTGACACATACATCCACGCAGGTGCGCCCGGCCCAGAGTTTCCGTATTTGTAAGTACAGCCAACTGCAAAGTCAACGCTTGAACTTTCATATTGAATATCAACTACGCCAACTGCATGACTCGCATCCCACACGAAAGGAATGCCTTTCGACCTGGCGACTTCACCAAGTGCCACAACATCATGCAGAGCGCCAGATCTATAGTTCACTTGCGAGAGCGTTATGCAGGCAACTGAGTCATCTAAATAATTACTCAAAATTTCTGGCGTCACTAATTCGTCACTAATTCTATTCGGCAAAATTTCATTATCGATTAGTCTTATTTCTAAATTAAATTCTTTAGCTATTCCTTGCAACACATATCTATCTGTTGGAAAGTTAGCGCTATCAGTAACTAAGACTTTTTTACCTGGTCTTAAAGAAATTGCTGCTTTTATCAATCTATAAAAATTAACGCTTACCGTATCCATTACCAATACTTGCCCAGACGCTGCACCTAATGCAGCTTCACCTAGTAAGTCGCCTACTTTTTCAGCTTCATCAATCCAATCTGCCCAACCTGCTACAACTTTTTTTCCCCACTCATCAAATAGGAATCTATTAATTTCTGCAACCGTTGATTTTGGCAGACGACCAAGTGAGTTTCCATCTAGGTAGCAGGTAGCTGTCTCTGGGATTAAAAACTCATTGCGGTACCCACTTAAGGGGTCATTGGAATCTAAATCTTTTACATCATCTTTCGTTAGCATCATATGTAATTCTAGTGTTAATCTTTAACAATAAGTGATACTATAAGGGTCTAATATTCAAGCCTATATATTCAGCTACGCTTTGCACTAGGGGGATTTATTTGCTGCGCACAGTTGCACCTGAAATGCACCAAACAAAAAAAGCACTACTGGACACTGTTTTACAACTTTTAGAATCAAAACCAGCAGATCAAATTGCCATTGATGAAGTCTTGCAAGTATCAGGAATTTCAAAAGGTTCGCTCTACCATCACTATGAAGATTATCCAGATTTAGTTGAAGATGCTTTAGTGTTTCGCTATGCAAGATATGTTGATTTGAGCATGGATTTAATGGGGCCCATTTTAAGTGAGCCAAAGAATAAATCAGAATTTTTTGAATCATTAAAAGTTTTAACTAGGAAAACCCAATCTGATAAAAATGCTCGAAACCGGCAAGAGCGCGCAGAATTACTTGGACAAGCAGGACACAACGAAAGACTGAAACGAAAACTTGGATCTGAACAACAACGCCTTACTGACGAGTTAAACTCATACATGCAACTTGCGGTAGACAAAGGATTTTTTGATGAATCTCTTGACACAGAGGCAGCAGCGCTGTTTATTCAGACATATACACTCGGTTTAATTCTAAATGACATTGCCGAATTTCCTTTAGAGAAAGAACGTTGGAACGAACATATTGACCGCGTGCTAAGTATGGCGTTCATATCAAAAAGTTAATATGGAAAATCTTGATACCTCGAAAGCTGTTACCTATAGTAATTACTTAAGAGTTTCGGAGCTCTTAAACCTTCAAATCCCTCTTTCCGATGGCCCGGAACACGATGAATTGTTATTTATTGTGATACATCAAACTTACGAATTATGGTTTAAGCAATTAATTCATGAATTTGATCGGGTATTTTTACTTATGAAAAATTTAGATTTATATGCGACTCTGGCTACTTTAAGCAGAATTCGTACAATTTACAAAACTTTAGTTGCTCAGATTGACATTTTAGAAACTATGACACCTGTGCAATTCAATACCTTCAGATCTAGACTGGAATCTGCCAGCGGCTTTCAATCTGCCCAATTTAGAGAAGTTGAGGTAATACTGGGTAGGCGTGATCGTCAGGCAATTAGTCACTTACCGCAAAATGAGCAAATAACTTTGAGAATTAGCGATCGAATGAAACGGCCCAGCGTTTGGGATGCAACGTTAAATTTTCTATCTAGAAAAAATTTTAAGGTACCAAGTGAAATACTAAATCGAAATGTTTCTGAACCCTATGTTCCAAACGAAAAAATAGAAATTGTCCTAGAAGAAATTTATAAAAATAATCCTGACGTTGCCTTGCTGTTTGAAAAGCTAATAGATATTGACGAAGGCCAACAAGAGTGGCGTTATCGACACGTAAAAATGGTAGAAAGAACCATTGGGAGAAAATCTGGCACCGGCGGATCAAGCGGAGCAAAATATTTATCCAGCACGCTATTTAATCCAATGTTTCCAGAACTATGGCAAGTGAGAAGTCGACTTTAATTATTTCGAGTATTTTTTAGGTACTACTGCCAAGGCATAAACCACCCACATCGCTAGATAAGCGGGGTTAGAGGCATAGAAATACGGTCGAACTTGCCAGGTGGCAACTAGCCATAAAGTTAGGCTTAAAAAAATTCCAGCGGTAGCAGCAAGAAACTTAGCCCTGCCAATCAGTGTTAAAAAGCCAATAGTTAATTCAATTAAAATTATCAAAATACCAAACAAGACAGAATTGTCGATCACAATTGATAAATATGAGCTAACTGGAGAAATTTGACTAAATGCTTCAACCTGAGCCCTCAACGAAGTTGGTTCTTCAGGTTGTAAAAAGCCCTCATCTAAAATTTTATAAATTCCGGCATAAAGGAAGGTCCCACCAAGAAAAAGTCTTAAGGCTCGAATTGCTGGGATTTGCCTTTTATAAGAACTTAAAAGCGAGCTAATTTTTAACCTCCCAGGAATTAGTTAGGAGTTTAGCAGTGGCAAAACGGCTCCGGTAAGTGTTGCCGCTGCCATTAATTTACTTGGTTTAATTTGAATCTGATCTTGTGGGAACACGTGACTTCTTGCTTTTACTTTTTCAGCAACTTCGTCTACTAGTTTTGGGTACGCCAAAACTAGGCCACCACCCAAAACCACTATTTCAGGCGCATACAACACCAAAGCGTTAATGATCCCGATCGTTAACCAGTCTTCATAATTATCTAAGGCTTCTCTGGCACTTGAGTTGACTTTATTTAAAGAGGCAACGACTTCTGCAAAATTTTTAGCTCCAGATTCTTTTAGGATGGCACTTTGACAAACGCGGGTTTCCAAACAACCAGTTTGACCGCAAACGCAATAAATTCCATTGGGTTCGACAATCATGTGGCCAACTTCGCCGGCAAATCCATTACCTCCGGAATAGACCTCTCCCTCTACAACTAACGCCGCTCCAACTGCAGTGCCTAATGCCATTCCTAAAGTGATTCGCTTCTTTTTTCCGGCACCATAAAGTGCCTCAGCTAAGGCAAAAGAGTTAGCGTCATTTTCTAGGTGGCAAGAAAGTCCGGTACGAGATTCGATCTCTTTAGTAATAGAAACACCAGACCAATCGGCAGGCAAGTTTCCTGCGTAATTTACGCTTCCTGATTTAGTATCAACTAGGCCGGCAGTTGCGATTCCTACGCCATTAATTTCGGGGTGAAGTTGACGGTACTCCTGAATTTGATCACAAATTGCATCAAAGATTTTTCCAGCAGAACTGTTGGGAGTAGGAATTCGTTCAATCTTTGAAGGTTTAGCTGTATCATCAATAATCTCAATTACCGAAGTTTTAATGCTACTTCCGCCAACATCGACCCCGACAAATTTCACAGAAGTTAGTCTTTATCAATAACTGCTACCACGTCAATTTCGACCAAGATGTTATAAAGATCTGAGCCAACTGTGGTGCGAGCAGGATATGGTTCAACGAAATATTCGCGATAAACCTTGTCATATTCTGCAAAATCTTCTAGCAAATTTTGTAGATGTGACGTTACCTTCACCACATGAGAGAAATCAAGACCTCGTTCTGCCAAAACAGCCTTGATGTTGTCCAAAACTTGTCTTGTTTGTTCTGCAACATTAGAGCCCACAACTTCACCAGTGGTAGGTGACATTGGGCCGAAACCTGCGGTATATAAAAATCCATTAGCTTCAATGGCATGTGAATAAGATCCGCCTGGTTTTGCTGCATTTGACGACATAATTTGTTTTCTGCTCATTACTCTCCTTTAAAAGTAAGTCAGATATAAATCTAATATCTGATAATCATCGCTAACCACTGGGATCAATGGCCACTTATCAAAAGTGGTGCAGGGATGCGAAATACCAAATGCAACCAAGTCACCCACCTTCAATTCTTGGTTTTCAGTCTCAAGATAAATATGTTGATCATTGGTATTTAGAACTTTTCCAGTTAACTCTTTAATCGGTCCCGAATCTGCCTTGAACTTTAGAGCAAAGGGTAAATCGATATCTACAGAAATATCTCGCTTGCCGCCATTGATGATCGCTAAATTGCTTTCTGGCCGAGAATTTACGATTGACCATACTTCAAGAGCTGGTAAAAAAAATGCGTCTGAATTTTGAGCAAAAGGATAAACTTCTGCATAAAATCCATGATCATGCGTGACGTATCCACCGCTTCTTAAAATTACTTTATACTCATCATCTTGAGTTAAGGGTTCTAATTCATCAACCACTAAATCAAAAAAAGCGCTGCCTCCAGCACTGACCAAAAAGGGTGTTTTCTCTTTCGGCTTTACTGATTGCGCAAAGCTAACAAGTAATTTCAAAAAATCCCTTACTTTATTTACGGAATCCGCAGATCGATCCTTGCCAAAAGTTCCTTCATAGCCAGAAACTCCTGCAAATGTCATATTCTTTGCGACAAGAATTTTTTCTACTAACTGATTAGCAACTGCTAAATCTCTAACGCCTGTTCTACCGTGGGATTTTCCGAGTTCCAGCAAAATATTAACTGGCTTCGTGGCACTTTTTTCTACAATTTCAAAACCAATTAATGAGTCTATGTAGAAATAAATTTCTGCTTCTTGCTCGCTTAGGTACTTAATTGAAGATGGATTAACCACTTCATTGGCAATTATTATTTTGTCAAATCCGAACTCTAGAAAAGTTCTTGCTTGAGAAGCATTTGCCACCGTTACGCCCCATGAGCCATTTTCAATTTGACGTTTAGCCAATTGTGGCGACATGTGAGTTTTGACATGTGGTGAGAGCAAAACATTGTGCTTCTTGCAAAAAGCGTCCATGGTTTTTAGATTTTGCTCTAGTGCGCTATCTAACATGATTGCTTGAGGCCACTGATAGCCGTCTAAAAATAAATTTTTTGATTGCTTTAAGTACTCTTCAATTGAAAGTCCCAAGGCACTTTCTGGCAAACCCCGAAACTTCCAACTTAATTTAGTGTTTTCAATCTCAGCAAAATTAAACATTTGCCACCCTGGGGAATGCTAAGTGACCGCGAGCATTTAACTTTATTTTGTAAAGTGAAGAACTTGCCGCTATGTACAAAGTAGATAAATCTTTACCCCCAAATGTACAGTTACCTGGGATTTCACCAGTTGCGATAAAACCAAGATCGTTGCCATCAGGATCAATTATGTAGACTCCAGCTTTTTCGCCCTCTCCCCCTGTTACATACAAATTTCCTTCGGTATCCAAAACCATTCCATCCATACCGTAACCATCTTTAAAATCTAAAAGTGTTCGGCTCCACTTCCATTCGGTTCCTTGAAGCACGTATTCTTCTAAAGTTCTTTTACCCCCGGGCTTAGGGTTGTGGTCAACTAAATAAAGTTTTTTATTGTCTTGTGAAATTAAGATCCCATTGGGGTACTGTAAGTCTGAAATTACTCTCGTAATTTGTAAGTCTGTGTCAATTTTATACACCGCCATACAGTCCTGCTCAATATCTTCGTCATATCCATATCGTGGATCAGTGAAATAGATGTTTCCTGCTTCATCAAAACATAAATCATTTGGGCCATTTAATTTCTTGCCTTGATATGAGGTTGCTAAATCAACAACTTCTCCATTTTTTTCATATCTTCTCACTGCGTGAGCGCCACCTTTTTCAGAAGATTCATATTTTTTTCCATCACAGCATGTGACTAACCTGCCTTGGTGGTCAAAGTTCATTCCGTTTGCATGTCCAGATTCAGCTGTCCAAATTTTTGTAGTGTTATCAAATTCGTTGTAAACATAAATTATATTTTCAGAGCAATCAGAAAAAAATACATTTCCTTTATCGTCCGCTGCTGGGCCTTCCGTAAAAACCCCTTGTGAAAAGACTCGCTCTAGCTTTTCACCATCAATGAAAATGCTCATGCCTTACTCCAAAATTTGGGGTTCCGAACTGATCGCCCTGCTACTAAATCGGTGCGTTTACGGTTTTTAATAACATACTCACCCGCTATAAAAACGTGTTCGATGCCTTCTGATTGTTCTCGCGGTTTTTCATAAGTCGCTCTATCTACTACCGTGTTTGGGTCAAACAAGACTAAGTCTGCTATCTGGCCTGGCTTTACAAATCCTCTATCCTTCAAGCCAATTCGAGTCGCCGGCCTTCCAGTCATGCGAGCGACCGCCCCTTCCAGCGAAATTACTTTTTCATCTCTGGCATAAACGCCAAGAATTCGCGTAAAACAACCCCATGCTCTTGGATGTGGTCTCTTGCCAAACAAAATCCCATCGCTTCCAATCATGTGCTTTTCGTGCTGCATAATTGCGCGAACATTTTCTTCATTACCGGCAAATATCACGCAAGAAGCTTCAAAATCTTCATCAACAATTAAATCTAGATAAGCTTCAGCGACATCTTTATTCACATTTTTTGCGTATTGCTCTAAATTCATTCCTATCGAATTATTGTTACTCGGTCGATTGACATGCGCAATAATCACTGCTGACCAATTAACCGGAGCTCCTTGGTTTCCATCAGTGCCAACGACTTTTAATTCATGAATCAGCTTTGCTCTTGCATCGGAATTTTCTATTCGGTCTTTTGCCTTTTTCAGCCCACCTTCATTAATCCACGAAGGTAAAAAGGCATGTAGATAAGTCATTCCCGCTAAATAAGGATAACTATCTAATGACACATCAATATTGTTAATTTTGGCTTGGGCTAATTTGTCCAGTAATAAATTAGCTCTGCCCCAAAATTTTGGAGCACTCAAGTGGCAATGAGTCAAATGCAATGGGCAATCAGATTTTTTTGATATATCTAGACACTCATCAACTGCATCTAAGAATCCCAAACCATAATTTCTATGATGTGGTGCGTAGTAACCACCATGATGGGCAACCGTCTTACACAATTCAACCAATTCGTCATCATGTGCATAAATTGCTGGAGTGTAAGTGAGGCCAGCTGACATTCCTACAGCTCCTTCTTTCATGCTTATTTCAGTAATCGTTTTCATTTCATTTAGTTCGTTTTCAGTGGCATAGCGAGCTGCTCCACCCATAACTAACATTCGCAATGTGCCGTGCGGTAACAACATCGCAACATTAAGTGCCGAACCTTGGTCGATTTTGTCTAGATATTCCCCAATGCTTGAAAAATCTAATTTTGACAGCTCAGGCTTTCCATTCCAACCAGCAAGTTGTTGAGCTAATTCCGCTTTGGTTTCTGGATTAACTGGCGCATAACTCAAGCCATCTTGACCGACTACTTCTAGAGTTACCCCTTGAGTAGTTTTGGCTAAATGTTCTTTATCTTGCAGAACAGCAAGATCTGAGTGGGAATGCATATCTATAAACCCAGAAGAAACTGCCAATCCAGTCGCTTCAATTTGTTCACCTAGCGAGTTTGATTTACCAGGAGGAGTGATTTCTTGAATACGTCCCTGATGAACCACGACATCACCGTTGTAACCTGGTTCCCCAGTTCCATCAACTACTAAAGCGTTTTTTATTACAAACGAATTAGAAATTTTTATCCCTGTGCCTCTATCACTCTAAACATCGGCGCTGGTCCGGCAAGCAATCCGCCATCTATTACTACTTCGGTGCCACTCATCCAACCTGATTCATCAGAAGCTAAAAATAAAACTACATTTGCTACATCTTGCGGGGTTCCCACTCTACCCATTGGGTACCAAGCCTTTAAGTCTTCAAAAACTTGTGGATTCCTTTTAGCTCGCTCACTCCAAATCTCAGTAGCGATTGTTCCTGGAATAACTGTGTTAGAGCGAATACCGTCTTTGCCATACCTAGTTGTAATGGTTCTGGCAAAAGCTAAAACACCAGCTTTAGCAATGGAATAAACATCTGAGCCATACATTCCCTTAGCATTCACGGTAGCAATGTTTATGATGTTGCCTTTTTTCTTAGCAATCATGTCTGGCATAACTGCCGTGGTGCACAAAAAAGCGCCATTAAGAACTACCGTCATGGTGCGATCAAATTCATTTATGTCAGTGCCAAGCAGATCTTCAGTCTTTGGCAGATATGTCGCATTATTAACAAGCACATCTACCACGCCAAGGTCATTTTTTATTTGGGTAAAAACATTTTTTACATCTTCAGGTATAGAAATGTCTAGTTTGTAAGCTTTTGCGCCTGGTATTTCTGCAGCAGCTGCTTTGGCGCCCGCTTCGTCCAAATCAACGAGTGCAACCTTGGCGCCGCTCGCACCAAAGTCTTTTGACATTTGTTTGCCAATTCCACGACCAGCTCCAGTGACTACAACAACTTTATTTTCTAGACTCTTATACATTAATTACTTTATGCTTCCTGCGGTTAAGCCCGAGACTAACCACTTCTGAATCGAACTAAATAAAATCACAACAGGAATGATAGAGATTACAGCTGCTGCAAATAGGTAATTCCATTGGACTTGATACTGGCCAATAAAGGTATTAATACCAACTGTTAGTGGCCGAGTTTCAATTGTACTCGTTAAAGTCAAAGCTATAACAAATTCATTCCATGCTGCAATGAAGGTAAAGATTAGCGCAGTAGCGATGCCCGGCAAAGCTAATGGAATCGTGATTTTACGTAAAGCGGTAAACCTTGAGCAGCCATCAATAAATGCGGCGTCTTCTATTTCACTTGGTATGCTAGAGAAAAATCCTGCCATAATCCATATTGCAAATGCCAAATTAAAAGCAGCGCTAACTAAAACTAAAGAAGTAAAAGTATTCACTAGGCCTAGAGTCACGACTTCTCGATAAATACCAACGACAAGAGCCACAGGCGAAAGCATTTGAGTAACTAACACTAATAATAGGAAAATACTTCTGCCTCTGAACTTAAAGCGGGCCACGTAATATGCTGCTGGCAAGGCAACGATTAAAACCACCAGAGTCGCCATTATTGAAATAATTAACGAATTCTTTAGATATGTTGCAATCGGTGCATTATTAAAGGTCTCAATAAAATTATTCCATTGCCAATCAGTAGGCAGATACAAAGCAGGCATTTCGAATAATTCATCATCTGGCTTTGTAGCGGTTGTCAACATATGTAGATAAGGAACCGCAAACAAAAACGCAACCACATAGCCGGTAAGAGCAACAACTGTTGTTTTGATGAAACCCTTAATTTTCATTTTGTTGCCTCCAGCCTGAGACTCGCAAAAACAACAATATGAACAAGAAAATGATCACAAAATTAAAGGTTGCCAGTGCTCCAGACTGCCCCATTTCTTGCATCCTAAAGGCTAATTTGTACATAAAAGTAGTAGTTACATCTGTCGAATTTCCTGGACCTCCTTGGGTCATCACCCAAATGATTGGAAAATTATTAAACACATTAATTAAATTAATGACGGTTGCAACAAGTAAGGCTGGTCTCAATAGCGGAAACACTATTCGCCAATATGTCCTCCATTTTGAAGAACCATCAACTTCGGCCGCTTCTCTAATCTCATTAGGAATGGTTTGCAAGCCTGCCAACAAAACGAAGCTGGTAAATGGAAGTGACACGAAAACTGCCACAAAAACCATCCAAGCTAATGCAACATTTGGATAACCCAGCCAGTCAACTGGCTCATCCAAAATCTTTAGATCCATTAAAACCGTGTTAAAAAAGCCGTAGAAGCCATTGAGCATCCACCGGAAAGTCAAGGCTGTTGAAAAAACCGAAGCTGCCCAAGGAAGAATAATCATCCAACGAACCTGCGTTCGCCCTGGAAATTTTTGATTCAAAAGTGAGGCTAGCGGCAAAGAGATCGCAGATGTCAGAATTACAATGGAAATTACCCAAAAAAAAGTTCTTAAGAAAATTGATGGCAGCTCTGGGCGCGCTAAGAGTTCTGCATAATTTTGAAATCCAACATAGCCAAGAATTAGACCTGTACGCGATACTTCACGAAATGAAGTTCTAACCATTTCAAAGGCTGGCCAAAAAACCCATGTGGCAATCAATAAAATCGCGGGCAAAATCCAGGGTAACGGGCCGAGACGAGGTCTTCTAAATTTTTTGTCAGCCCTGAAATTTGACATTGAACCCCTAGCGCTATTTGAAGTAGAAATTAATTTAGCGCAAGTTTCACCAGGGGAGAAACCCCCGGTGAAACTTGCAGATTAATTGCAATTACAGCAATTTGCGATTATTAACCTTGTTCAGCTAAGGCTTGAATTGCGCCTAACACGCCAGAGGCGTCATCTAGGGCTAATCCAACCTTTTGCTGCATTTCGGTTTGTACTGCTGGCCAGTTTGCAAGATCACCTGGGTAGAAAATCGCACCAGGCATCAAGTCAATGAATGGACCAATTGCAGGATCGCTCTTAGCTGCTTCTCCAGCTGAAACAGTCGCGGGAATGAATCCACCAGCTGCTTCTAGGAATGCTAAGTAGTTGTCGGGCTCATAGAGGAAATCCATGAATGCCTTAACTGCTTGCTGATTACCATCTTTCTTGAAACCAAAGAAGTAATCTTGTACACCTAAGGTGATTGCAGTCTTTCCTTCATTGTGCGGGAATCCTGAAATACCGAAATCAACGGTGCTTCCTTGATCCGACAACACTGATGGGAAGAATACTGAACCATTAACCATTGCAATCTTTCCTTCACCAAAAAGTTGGAAAACTTCGGTGCGGTTAGTGGTTGCAGGGTTTGGTTGAGTGTAACCGGCATCAACCATTGACTTTAGGAATTCAACTGCTTCAATATTTTCAGCAGAATTGATGATCCACTGACCATCTTTGTAAACTCCTCCGCCATTTCCACCAGCCCAAATTGTAAATTCTGCCTGTGCCTCTTCAGGTCCTAGCGGAATTCCGTATGGGTATACACCTGGAACATTTGCCTTGATTGCAGCAGCAGCTGCTTCAAGTTCTGCCCAAGTAGTTGGTGGTGTGGTTATTCCAGCTTGTTCAAAAACCTCTTTGTTGTAGAACATCGCACGAGCAGATGCCAAGTCTGGCACTGCGTATGCGGTTCCGTCATACTTAGAGTTATTTAAGAATGCAGGAACAATGTCAGCTAAAACTTCTGGGCTGACGATGTCTTCTGCTGGGTATAGCAATCCGTCTGCTGCAAAATTAGCAAAGACGTTTGAGTTTGCAATGTCTGGAGCTTGACCAGTTGAAACCAAGGTCGCCAACTTGTCGTTTAATTGTTCCCAGTTCACTACTTCTACAGTTGCAGTTACACTTGGGTTTTGCTCCATAAATCTTGCAGCCAAATCATCAAAATATGGTTGCATCCGATCGGTATATTGTGCCATCACAATATAAAGATCAGTCGCTGGAATTTCACCAGCTACCTCAGTGGTGTCAGTTGAAGAAGAAGTATCTTCAGCAGCATCTTCCGAGGCGCCACTTGAGCAAGCGGCCAACAAAACTGCAAGAGCAGCAATGCCGGCGAGGCTTCGCTTTAAGCGCATTTTCCCTCCTTATAGGTAGATTGATTCGAATCTTACGCCTATAGGATTTAATTCAAAAGATGTATCCGACTTCGTTACAAGTTTGTAATGATTTTAAGAGCCTAACTCAGATTCCAATTGTGTGATCTTCGACAAGTGCCGAGGGGCATCAGGATTCAAGCCGATCTGGGTTGCTAAGGCTTCGACCAGTAATTGAGCCTGAATTAGCGTTATAAAAACGTGGCTTAACTCGCTCCAAGTAGATTCACTATATATATAAGTATAGGGATCAGTTTGAGGGAAATCTCCAAAAATAATTGGTACCACCCCCGCCCCAAAGGCTCTTTTCGCGATAACTTCTAACTCGCGGTTCGACCGATGACTTTGTCCATTAGTGAAAATCAGTAAATTCTCATCTTCTTCAAACAGCGCTTTGGTGCCGTGCTGAAGCTCAGCAACCGTTATTCCAATTGCATCCACATAGCAGGTTTCGCGAAATTTCAACGCAACTTCCAGAGCGATATTTTCAGTGAAGCCATTGCCGCAGGAAATCATTGTTTTTGCATTTTTTAATTTCTCTACTGCAGCCGTTAATTCAGTTTTTTCGATTACCTTCTGGGCTAATTTAGGTAAAGTTTTTAACTCTTCTAAGGCTTTATTGTTCTCACCCAATATCGCAGCGATAAGTGTAATTGCTAAGAGTGCCGTTGAATATGACTTAGTTGCTGGTACCGCAATCTCTTTTCCAGCCAAAGTTGAAATTGCTAAATCTGCCATCTGCTCCAATGTGGAGTTTGGATTGTTTGAGATCGCAAGAGTTGCAGCACCGTTTTGCTTTGCCCACCTAAGTGCTGCAATAGTTTCTCTCGTCTCACCTGATTGTGAGACGGCAATTGCCAAGGTATTTCTTAAATCTAATTTTGATTCAAAGTCAATGGCAATTTCTATACTTTGTGGTTGAGCTTGAATATTTGCCAATTCTGCAAAAACATATTGAGAAAAATTTGCGGCATTAGCGCTAGATCCCCTGGCTAATGTAATTACTCTTTCGCAATCAGTTGATTTCCAAAGTTCTCTTATTGGAATTGATTTTTCAAGAATGCTGTTAAAAGTTTCTTCCAAGGCATTTGGTTGTTCAAGTATTTCTTTTTTCATCTGACTAATCAAAGTCAACCTCTTCGCCTAAGTGCCAAACCCTGCTTGTTAAGCCACTCTCGGATAAAAGTGCTAGGTCGGCTCTAAGCCCCTTCTTAATTTCGCCTCGGTCGGTCAGTCCTAGAGCTTTTGCAGGCGTTGATGTCGCAGCTGCAATAGCCAGCTCTGCAGGGATGCCACAATCAATAACATTTTTAATTGATTGATCCAAACGAACTGCACTACCAGCTATAACTCCATCTTTACGCTTTGGTGGTTCATTTTTCTTTACTTCAATAACCTGATCACCAAGGTCGTAATCACCTTCAGGCATTCCCAAGGCTGTCATTGCGTCGCTAACCAAAATAGCTCTATCTGCCGCCGATTGAAAAATTAGTTTTAAAATTTCTGCGCTCAAGTGGTGCAAATCAGCAATCGTTCCTAGGTAAAGTTTCGAGTTAATTAATCCTTGCAAAGCAAGGCCGCCCTCTCGGTGATGAACTCCCGACTGAGCATTAAATATATGTGTAATCATTTGGGCACCGCTGGCAACAGCTGCTTCAGTTTGCTCACTTGTCGCCATTGAATGACCAAGGCTCACAAGCACTCCTTGTCCAACCAAATAGGAAATCGCTCCTTGAGAATTTGCTAATTCTGGGGCAAGCGTGAGTATCTTTACCTTTTTTTCAACTAATAGTTCCTTTATTTCAGCTAAATTAATTTCTCTAATTTGCTTCTCTTCATGAGTGCCGCGAGCAGCCTTTGAGATATAGGGCCCTTCCAGGTGAACCCCTAACATATCCGAGATTCCCTTATCGCTAGCGAGTTCGATTTGAGCTAATTGTCGTAACAAGTTTTTTTGACTAGCTGTAATAAGTGTTGGAAAAAACCCAGTAACACCAGTCTTGATTATCTCTTTTCTGAATGCTTGAAAACCTTCGCTATCGGTCTGCTGAAAATCTATTCCAAATCCACCATTTATCTGCAAATCGATTAGTCCGGGAGTTAATACTCCTTCACCATCAGCGATTCTGATGTCTGAACCACTCTCAATTTCATTTGTGACATCGACAATTCTTGGGCCTTCAATTTCAATTGTTGCTGGTGTGATTTGACCATTTACAAAAGCGCGAGCAGCTGAGATCTTCAAAAGTTAGCCTGATTTTTCATGAATATGTTTATCTTAATCGTTCTTTAGCGGTTGGAGGCTTAAGCTGTTTTTGATTTCAAATTTCTTCAATAATGAGATAGTCGACAAGGCAAACAAAATTGCCACAAAGCCCCAGGCAACTTGATAACTGGCGAATCGATCCACTAAGAACCCAAAAAATACTGGGCTAGAAGCAATCCCCACATAAAACCCAAACAGAACTACACCTGTCGCCTGACCGGTCGCAGATTTATCGACACCGTTTATCACCATTAACATGCCTACGCTGTTCCAACTCATAGCAGTAATGCCAAGTAACAAAGTTGCGGCCCAAATTATCCAGATATTAAAAATATTTCCATATGAAATCAACACAATGCCAAGGGCAGCAATAACTGCCATGGTAATTAATAATTCGCGACCAATTTGAACTTTGCCTGCGAGCCAACCCCAGAAAACTCGAGCAAAGAGGGCCACTATGCCAAAAGTTCCAAATAAGGCACCTGCGGCCGACAAAGAAAAGTTTAAACTCTCTACAAAATAGAGTGGCAAATATGCAGTCAAGCAAGAGATGGCAGCACCATTAAAAAACCCGTAAATTGCAATCAAATAAACCGGTTTTGGTAATTTCCTAGTTGCAGTTTTATATTGTTCTTCGATTTTGCGCTCTGGAATAAAGATCAAACTCAGCAACAAGGCAGCCACCGGAATTAATACTGTGAGTGCTAATCCAATCCTCCAGCCAAAAATCACTACTAGCGGCGCTAAAGCGAAACCTGCTGCACTAGCTCCCAACTGAACTCCAGACTGCTTTATGCCGGTAATCGGCCCTCTAATTCGTGTTGGGATTTCATGGGCGATGACTTTATTTGTAATTGGGTTTCCAAATGCCAAAGTGATTCCAGCAAAAGCACTGAGGGCGAGAATAAATAAATAGTTGGTGGTTACAGAGATCAGCAGTAACGAAACTGCCACAATCATCATTGCGTAAATCGTTATTTTCCGAACGCCAATTTTGTCAACAAATCGCCCAGCTAATATCGAACCAAACCCTCCAATTACAAATGAGACGGTCGTGGCAAGCCCCAGCTCGGACCTTGAAAGTGAAAATTCTCTAATTAAATCCGGTCCTAAAACACCAAAGGCGTATCCTAAAAAAGTACTTGTTCCCATAATTAGCGTTATGCTGATGGTTATCCCACTAACAGAAATTTTTTTCACAAAATTACCTTTTCAGATTTGCTGTTTCGAAGTCTAAATGCTTGAGATAAATTACTTTAATTTGGTCAGAAACATGTCTAAATGTTAAAGTTAAAGTTAATGAAGAAAATCCTAATTAGCCAATATGGCGATGCTGCGAATATTGCCTTAGTTGAATCAGATATCCCAACGCCTAGCTCTAGTGAAGTCTTAGTAAGGGTAGTGGCCGCTGGAGTCAATTTTATTGACACTTATCAACGAGCGGGAGTACCCAATTACCAACTTGCTTTGCCATTTACCCCAGGCTTAGAAGGAGCTGGCATCGTCGAATCAGTCGGTGATTTAGTTATAGATTTTAAAGTCGGCGATCGAGTTGCTTGGGCAATGTCGCTTGGAAGTTACGCTGAATATGTTTTGGTGCCTGCCGAAAAATTAGTAACTGTCCCTGACTCCATTGAATTAAAAACTGCTGCTGCAGCCATGTTACAGGGTTTGACTGCTCACTATTTAATTAGTGACTGTTTCAAAATTCTCTCTAAACAGTCTGCTTTAGTCCACGCTGGTGCCGGAGGCACCGGAAACCTTCTTTGTCAATTGCTTAGCGAAAAAGGCGTTAATGTAATAGCTACAACTTCTAGCGATGAAAAAGCCAAAATCATTTTAAATTCTGGAGTAAATAAAATAATTCGCTATGACAAAGAAAATATCTCTGAAAGAGTAAAAGATTTTACGAATGGTGAGGGTGTAGATGTTGTTTACGATGGAGTCGGGGCTGCAACATTTCAGGAAAGTTTAAAATCACTGAGGGTGCGCGGTACTTTAGTTTTATTTGGTGCAGCAAGCGGGCCAGTTCCAGCTTTTGACTTGCAAAACTTGAATTCCTTAGGCTCACTTTATGTAACTCGTCCAACCTTGGCACACTACACCAGAACTCGTGAAGAGTTGCTCGATCGAGCTAATGAGATCTTTGACGTGATTGAACATAAAGTCCTAGAGATAAAAATTCACAAAGAATATTCATTAAAGGATGCGGCACTCGCTCATCAAGACTTAGAAAGCAGAAAGACCTCTGGCAAATTGCTCTTGATTCCATGAATTAATATTTGAAGATGAACCTTCACCAAATTGCCAAAGATTTCTTTGAAGAAATCTGGAACCAAAAAAACGAATCAGCCATAGATAAGTTCATCGCCGAAAATGCAGCCGGCAATGACCCAAAGTTTGGCGTAGGCCGCGAGAGCTTTCGCGCGCAATGGAAGAAGTGGCTAATTGGGTTTCCAGACATTCACTTTGAAGTTAAAGAAATCATTGCGGAAGGTAACTCAGTAGTTTCTCGTTGGACTTTAAGCGGCACTAACACTGGTGAATTTCGTGATAAACCCGCCACTGGCAAGAAGGTTGAAGTGGACGGGGTAAGCATTGACCGAATTGAAAACGGTCAAGTTGCTTCTGGTTTTGACGCTTGGGATGAACTTGGCCTATTAAAACAACTCGGTTGGGTTAAATAAAAATCGATGAAAATCGGAATCGCCGGAGTTTGGCACGAGACTAACACTTTAGTCAGCATCAAAAGCACTAAAGAAAACTTTACCAATTTTGGCTGGTATAAAGAACAAGAGTTAATTGATGCTTTTCTGGGTACCAAGACGGTTATGGGCGGTTACCTAGATGTTTTAAATGAAAATAATCTCAAAATCGTTCCAACCTTTGGCGCTTATGCAACACCTTCAGGGACTATAACGCTCGATACTTTTGAAGAAATCTTAGAAAAACTTTTAGCAGGATTAGTAAAAAATCTTCCTTTCGATGGATTGTTACTAGAACTTCATGGCGCGCAGGTTGTAGAAAATATTGATGACCCCGAGGCTCTTATTGTTGCGAGAGTTCGCGAAGCCATAGGTGATATCAAGTTAGCTGTGGTAACTGACTTTCATGCGAATATGTCAGAGCAAAGGCTTAAATTTGTTGACCTTTGGACAGGGTATAGAACAAATCCACATATCGATACTTATCAAACTGGTAAGCGTTCAGCGCAATTATTACTTGAAATTCTTAAAAATGATAAAAGTTTCGATTTAGATTTTAAGTCGCTTCCTATTTTGTATTCACCGATACAGCAATCAACAAGCGATTTGCCTTTCAAATTATTTTTAAATAAAGCAAAAGAAGTTAAAGAAGAATTTGATCTGATTGATCTAATTGTGCATGGTGGTTACAGCTTTGCCGATGTAGCACACGCAGGCCTTTCCTTTACTGCTGTAAGTGAAGCAAAAGATGACCGAACAAGATTGGCTGCCCTTGAAAAAATGGCCAATTTTGCAGAAGAGCAAAAGTCAAATATCCAGCAAGAACTAATTGAAATTAATGAAGTCGTCAAAATTTTAGAGCAGGAAAGATCCTCAAGAATTGCGATAGCTGACATTGCTGACAACATCAATGGTGGATCTGCAGGTGACTCGACTAACGTCCTAGGAGAAATTTTAAAAACTGACAGAAAGATTTTGGCTACTATCTGTGATCCCCAAGCAATTGAAGCTTTAACTGGGAGTCAGGCGGGTGATGTAGTTACGCTAAAAGTTGGTGGTTGGTCAGGCCCATTAGTTGGGGCACCCCTACAAATCACAGGCACGCTAATTTATTTAGGTGAAGGCAACTACACCCATACCGGACGAATGTATACCGGCCAAAGCTTCACAATGGGCCGAGCGGCGGTAGTCGAAATCGAAAATGGCTCGATTTTGCTGCAGACGCTCCCTCAGCAACCAAATGATTTGGAAATGTTTCGCTGTGTAGGAATAAATCCAGACGAATTTGATTGTTTATTGCTTAAGGGGGCTATTGCCCTTAGAGCTACCTGGGCTGAGCAAGTAGATATTTTTATTAATGCTTCTTCCTTAGGGACAACTGATTGTAATTTGAGTAGACTTCCTTTAGAAAAGTTAAAAAATAAAGTTTGGCCTTTAAAAAATTTGTGATACAGATCACTAAAAAAACTATTTCTTTTTACCCCAAAAGTTTTTAAACTTCACCGCTTGCTAATATTAGGTATCAAGATGATATTCGCAATATTTAATTTTAATGATGACATTAAGAGTATGTACGAAGACTACTCTTTAGAAAATATTTCAAAAGTTCATGAGAACTTAACAAAGAGTCAACCGATTCTTAATACCTTTATTAGAAAATATAAATTGTCAAGGGAGGTGTAAGTAAGTTGTCAGCGTTTGTAACTGTAGGTATCGTAACTGCAGTATCTGGGTATATGCGTAAAAAGTTAGAGGAATACGACAATTGGGATCTAGCTGGAGCTATCGATAAGAAGTAAGGCCTAAAACTAAACTTCATGAACCGGGTTGAATAACTTCAACCCGGTTTTTTTTGACCATTTCTGGTGTAAGTTAGAACTACTAGAGAAGGGCTAAAAGTGAACAGGGCAGATCTAGACGAATTAAGAAAATTTAGAGGAACTCCAGTTATTTCAATTCTGGCACCTACTCATAGACATGCGCCTGAAAATCAAGCAGACCCCATCTTAGTAAAGAATTTGATTAATGAAGCAAAAGCTAAATTATTGGAATTACAAGACAAGCGTGAGGCTGCTATCACTATTGAGAACATTGACAAAGTTATTAGCGAAATTGATTGGGAAAACCTTTTAGATGGAGTCGCAATTTACGCAAATGGCAAGGGTTATTGGGCCTATGACTTACCTTTCTCTCCGCAACCAGCAGCCATAGTTGAAGAAACATTTGCCGTTCGAGAATTAGTAAGAGCCTTGAATCGTTCCTACCGATATCGAGTTTTAGCATTAAGTGAGTCACCTACTCGGTTATTTTTAGGCGATAGAGATCGTTTGGTAGAGATTAGATCTGGCTTTCCATTGGTTCATGACGGGCCTGGTGGCAAAGAAGGGCTTCCAACCGATTACGGGCAACGCACTTCTGTGGTGCGTGATGAAAATCATCGCCAATTCTTTAGAAAAGTTGAAGAAGCACTAAAACAGGCAACTAAAAATGATCCAGCCCCGCTGTTTATTACCGGTGTCGACCGCTATATCTCTTTCTGGAATGAGGTAGCTCCGGAATTTAAACCAGCAGCTGTAATTAATGGCAGTTTTGACTACATGAAGTCAAGTGAGTTAGCCACGCATGTTTGGCCCGAAGTAGAAAGATATTTTGCTAATCAAAGAAGTTCAATGTTGGAGCGAATTGAAAAATCAATTGCTTCTCATCATTTTGCTGGAGGAGTCAGCGAAGTATTCGAGGCGGCTAACCAATCTCGAATTGAATTATTAATCGCTCCAGAGGATTCCATGATCCCAACTTGGCTAAATGAAGAAAAAACTCAAGTAAACCAGCCGGGTAACGGCGTGGAAATTCCCGATGTCGTTGATGAAACTGTGGAGCGAGTGCTCGATTCTGGGGGCAGCATCATGTTTCTACCAGCCGCTGATCTCGAAAAATACGGACAGATTGCCGCAATTCTTCGTTACTAAAAATTCCTAGTGGCGAACCTCCTATAACTCGATAAAGTAGAAGTTAAGGGGGTTTTCAAAATGCCGTTTTGGATGTGGCTGGCTGTTGCCGCTGCGCTACTAGTCGTTGAAATGCTCACCGTAGATCTGCTATTTGCTTCTTTAGCTCTTGCTGCAGTCGCTGCTGCGATCGCTGCTGGATTCGGCTTAGGAGGAATTAGTCAAGGTCTAGTTTTTGGAGTTTTTGCTGCCCTCTCGCTTTTTCTTTTGAGACCGATTGCGCTTCGGCATTTAAAAAAACGTCCGGCAAATTTTGCAACGAATGTTGAGGCGCTTGTCGGTGCTGAAGCTTTCACGACTAGTGAAGTAACAGAACGTGGTGGAAACGTTAAATTAAACGGTGAGATTTGGACTGCCCGTTCAACTTCTGGAGTAATAGAAAAAGATGCCAAAGTATTTGTTTGGGCAATTGAAGGTGCAACTGCTGTTATTAAACCCATAGGAGAAAAACCATGAATATTTCTTTTGCGTTCTTAGCGCTTTTAGTATTAATTTTTGTCGTTGTTTTATCTCGCTCGATAAGAATCATTCCGCAAGCTAGAGCCGGGATCGTCGAAAGACTTGGGCGCTATCACCGTACGCTTGGAGCTGGACTAACAGTGATTATTCCTTTTATCGATAGATTAATACCTTTAATTGATCTTCGTGAGCGCGTAGTTTCGTTTCCACCGCAACCAGTAATTACAGAGGATAACTTAGTTGTTTCTATAGATACAGTTATCTACTTTCAAGTTACTGATCCAAAAGCAGCAGTTTACGAAATTGAAAACTTTATACAAGGTATTGAACAGTTGACCGTAACCACTTTAAGAAACGTAGTAGGTGGCTTAGATCTAGAAGAAGTATTAACTTCAAGAGATTCTATTAACTCAGCTTTGCGAAGTGTCTTGGATGAAGCGACTGGCAAATGGGGTGTAAGGGTAAATCGCGTAGAACTTAAAGCAATCGATCCTCCAGCTAGCGTTCAAGAATCTATGGAAAAGCAAATGCGCGCCGAGCGCGAACGTCGTGCCGTAATTTTGACTGCTGAAGGCGAAAAGCAATCGCAAATTTTAACCGCTGAAGGTGCAAGACAAGCAGAAATTTTGCGAGCAGAAGGTGATGCGCAAGCTGCAATTCTTCGCGCTGATGGTGAAGCTCAAGCAATCGAAAAAGTGTTTCAAGCCATTCATCAAGCAGATGCAGATGACCGAGTTCTCGCCTACACCTACCTGCAACAGCTACCTGAGATTGCCAATGGAAATGCCAGCAAGGTTTGGGTGATTCCATCGGAGTTAAGTGGCGCAGCCAAATTTATCTCAGAAGCATTTAAAGGTAAATAGCTAAAGTAAGATTTTGCTTCGTGCATAAGTTTGATAAGAACGTTGAAAAGTTAGCTAGACAAATTCTTGATTATAGTTTGTGGCGATTAAGAAATGATCCTCCGCTTGATGGACCGATGTCGAAAGAACAATTATCCAAAATTGTTGGAAATACCATTACAGCTAAAGGGATTGGGGGCGACAAGGCGCTCAACTTATTTAAAGAAGTTCTAGCACCAGCTTGTATCTCAACAGATAATCCTAGGTACCTCTCTTTTATTCCATCGGCTCCAACAAATGCCTCAACTCTTTTTGACTTAGTAGTCGGCGCAAGTTCACTTTACGGAGGTTCATGGCTAGAAGGTGCAGGTGCTGTTTTTGCAGAAAACCAAGCGCTGCGTTGGCTGATGGACTTGGCGCAATTCCCTAAAAACAGTGGCGGTGTTTTCGTCCAGGGCGGAACAGTTGGAAATTTAAGTGCTTTAGTTGCCGCGCGAAATAGAGCTAGAGAAATTAATCCGGCGACAAAAGAGTGGGTATTAGCTTGCTCAAGTGAGTCTCATTCTTCAATTAAAGCTGCTGCAGATGTTATGGATGTTGATGTACTTAAAATTCCACTTGATGATCAATGCAAACTCACAGGTTTTAATGTAAGGAAAACTATTGATAAATTTCACGCCATAAATAAAGATAAAAAAGTTTTTGCAGTTGTGGCAACTGCCGGTACCACGAACTTAGGAATAATTGATGAGTTAGGTGAAATTGGTACTTATTGCAATCAAAGTAATATCTGGTTTCACGTTGATGGTGCCTATGGGCTTGCTGCGCTTTGTGCTCCAAGTGTTAGAAATCTATTTACAGGCATAGAGCTAGCAGATTCTTTTATTGTTGATCCACACAAATGGCTTTTTGCTCCCTTTGATGCATGCGCACTAATTTATCGAGATCCAAAGTTAGCAAAAAATACTCACCTTCAAAAAGCTGGCTATCTAGAAACTCTTGAAGGTAGCGAGGAATTTAATCCTTCTGATTATGCAATTCACCTCACTAGACGAGCTCGTGGGCTTCCTTTTTGGTTTTCTCTTGCGGCTCATGGCACAACTGCATACGCCCAAGCGATGGAAACCACTATAACTACTGCTAAACAAGCGGCGGAATTGATAGTTTCTCGAAACGACCTAACGCTTCTGTATCAGCCTTTGTTATCGATAGTTGGTTTCAAGAAAAACGGTTGGGTCCTTGCAGACTATAAGAAATGGAGTGAGAATTTACTTTTATCCCAAATTGGATTTGTGGTTCCTTCTTTTCACAATGGAGAGCCAATTCTAAGATTTTCTATAATAAATCCACTAACTACACTTGATGATATAGAAGAAATTCTTGCAACAATAAGTTAGCCCCCGCATATACGAATGCAGGGGCTTAATTATTTTTTCTAGAACTGAATGCCGCGAGTTAGCGCACCATCAACTACTAAATTAGTACCTGAAATACGTGAGGCCAATGGACTAGCCAGCATCACGACAGCAAACGCTTGCTCTTCAGGAGTTCCCATTCTTCCAGTGGGGTTTAATCCCATCGCAAATTTGAACAAATCAGGATTTCCTTGTTCAATACTTTGCCAAACTCCCCCATCAAAATAAGTATTTCCAGGTGAAACGGTATTTGCCCTAATTCCTTTTTCTGCTAAAGAAAATGCTAAGTGCGCGGTATACGCGATGATCGCAGATTTAGCGGTGCCGTATGGGCCACCGGCAAAGTCTGCCTCACGACCAGAAACACTCGAGATATTAATGATCGATGGGTTTTTGCTTTTTTCTAAATAAGGAAGTGACTTGCGACAAGTACGTACCGTGTGCAAGACATCAACATTCATCGAGGCTTCCCAATTTTCCTCATTGTCAGGAGTTATAGCTAAGGCGCTTACATTGCAAACTACGATGTCCAATCCACCAAATGCTTTTGCACTGTCATCAACCCACTTTTCAAGTTGACTTTTGTTACCCACATCAATTGCAGTACCAACGACATTGCCGCCATTTGCCTTTATCGCCTCTTCAGCCGCTTTAACTCCCTCAGCCCCGCGGGCGCAGAAAGCAACATTTACACCCTCAGCCGCTAACCCTTCAACAATCGCTCGGCCAATACCTTTACTGCCGCCAGTGACGATTGCATTCATTCCTTTTAGTTTGAGATCCATAATCTTCCTTTCCTAGAGAGACAACCCTTTTGATCTATCTTTCAAGCTTTGATGCATTCCACCAAAAGCATCGACTTTTGGTAGCAAGCTTTTCGCCGCTTTTACGACCACGCTGTAATTTGCATCTACCACATTCGCAATCGGAACTTTCGTTATTTGCGAAAGTAATTGATACGAATCCATTTGATGCAAACCGTATAAATCTTGAAACCAACGAATCAGATCAACTTGCCCGATTCTCCAAGAATCTTCCATAGGTCGACTAGAGCCAACGCTCATGAAATACTCGTCATTTTCAATGCGCGGCCAAGCCGGAGCGCCACCTTTAATTAGATCAATCAAAATGATTGAATCCATCGCCCCCTCTACTGCAGTGCCACAAGCTTCACCTTCACCCTGTCGATAGTGACCGTCTCCAATTGAAAATAGCGCGCCTTCAACATTCACCCCAAGATAAATTGTTGAACCTTTCTTTACTTCCGGCGAATCCATGTTGCCGCCAAAGCGCTCTGGAACCAAGCTTGATCGAACTTCACCACCAGGAGGAGCAACACCAACTGTTCCTAACATATTTTCAATTGGTAGCTCCACAGAAAAATTACCAAAGCGAGATTCAAATCCCACAGTATTTTTTGCTAAATCAACTTCATAAATCCATGTTGTATCGGGTAAGGCATCTTGCAACATCGCAGTTCTATCTGTGGAAGTTAAACCACCAAAAAATGGGATTGTTGTTGAAGCACCACGATTTCTAGCTGGTTTCAAATCAACAATATGAATAGCTAGAGTGTCACCAGGTTCAGCCCCTTCGACATAAAAAGGCCCTGTTTGCGGATTTACATAACGTAAATCAACTTTTTCACTAGATAAATCATTAATACTTTTTATGGTGTCATTAAAGGCATCTTCGGACCACAATTTAAGCGCTTGACCTGGTTTTATTTTCATAACGGGCTTTACTCCGCCAAAGGTATAAACCAGCTGATCAAAATTCGGCTTGAACTCGATTAAATCCATCTACAGACCTCTCTTCGCTGCCTGTTAAAACCTACCGAAATACCCTCGAGCGTACCACCGGTTTCATTAACCTACATTTACTAAATAAATAATTCCTTCTTGAATTTGAACAGTTACTCGATCCGGTCGATAATCCATCGTAAGTGCATAAAATTCACCATCTCTTTCACCCACTCGCCATTGCCAGCCCAAATCAAGTGCACAGGCTTCTGCATCTGCTTCAACCATTCCAATTAATAAATCTGCTTGCTCTTGTGGAATTTCTTGGCCCTCTAAAACTAAATATGTGGGACATGGCTTTGCTTCAACACTTGGAGCCTCTGACGTTTCCGGAAGACTAGCTTGCGTGCACGCGCTCATAGAAAAGATCACTACCAAACTAAGAAATAATTTTAATTTCACTTTATTTCAGATTTGCTTGTTAATTTAGGAAAATT
>JAYPCW010000003.1:40731-41228 GCA_038124905.1 Candidatus Nanopelagicales bacterium
CGCTCAAGGAAAAAACCGCTACCAAACTAATTAGAAATTTTAATTTCACTTTGAGAAGTTTTTACTTTTCTTAAAATCCACGAGAGAAGCCATCTCGTAAATTAAATGGGAAGCGGCCACTCCCGTGATCTCAGCATGATCGTAAGCAGGAGCTACTTCTACGACATCGCCACCAACAAAATTTGTGCCCGCCAAGCCACGCAAAACTGCCAAAAGTTCCCGAGAACTTAACCCACCCATTTCTGGGGTTCCGGTTCCAGGTGCAAACGCAGGGTCCAATACATCAATATCAATAGAAACATAAACAGGAACATCCCTAACTTTTAACTTTATAGACGCGATAATCTCATCTAAAGATAATTTATTAAAATCAATAGAGGAAAAGATGCTAAAACCAAAAGCAGCATCGTCTACTAAATCTTTTTTATTATAGATAGGACCTCTAGTACCTACATGGATGCACTTATCTTGAATCAAAAGTTTTTCTTCCCAAGCTC
>JAYPCW010000004.1:0-33879 GCA_038124905.1 Candidatus Nanopelagicales bacterium
TACATCCAGTTGCTGTAATAAAAATATCTGCATACGGCAAGACATTTTCTAAAGTATTAACTTCATAGCCATCCATTGCGGCCTGTAAGGCGCAAATAGGATCTACTTCAGTAACGATTACCCGGGCTCCTTGACCACGTAGCGAATCAGCGCTGCCCTTACCCACATCGCCATATCCACAGATAACAGCGACTTTGCCACCAATCAGCACATCAGTTGCCCGATTGATGCCGTCAATTAAAGAATGGCGGGTTCCATACTTATTATCAAATTTACTTTTTGTAACTGCATCATTTACATTGATTGCAGGAAACAAAAGCTTTTCTTGCTTGTGCATCTCATATAAACGGTGGACTCCAGTCGTGGTTTCTTCAGTAACTCCTTTAATTCCGTTAGCAATCTCTGTCCAAAGTCTTGAATTTACTTTAAGAGTTTTTTTAATCAAACTTAAGACCACAGCCAATTCTTCGTTATCTGCTGATTCCGGATTGGGCTCTTCGCCTGATTTTTCAAATTCGACACCTTTATGAACTAAAAGCGTGGCATCTCCACCGTCATCCAAAATCATGTTTGGGCCTTCAGAATCTGGCCATACTAAAACTTGTTCGGTACACCACCAATACTCCTCCAGAGATTCACCCTTCCAGGCAAAAACTGGAACACCTTGAGGATTTTCCGCGGTACCGTTTCGACCCACGACTACTGCAGCTGCTGCATGATCTTGCGTTGAAAAAATATTGCAAGAAGCCCAGCGAACTTCTGCACCGAGCTCAACCAAAGTTTCAATGAGTACTGCGGTTTGAACCGTCATGTGCAACGAACCCGTGATGCGCGCTCCTTTAAGTGGCTTGCTGGCCGCAAATTCTTGGCGCATTGCCATTAATCCAGGCATTTCATGCTCGGCGAGCGAAATTTCTTTTCTTCCAAATTCAGCTAATGCCAAATCTGCCACTTTAAAATCAAGGTTTCCGGCACGGTCAGGGGTTAGTTCTAGTTGGTTCAAATTAAGTTCCTTTTTATCAAGACTTATAGTCTGCCATCTTCTTTATGAATGGCAACCGAGACTCGACCATTAATAGTTGCTTTAGCTGTGGCAGCACCGCTGACCAAGAGCGCTTCACCTGGTACCAGCGTGTGCTCACCATCGGCTATTTCAATTCTGGCAGTTCCTGCTAGGCAAAGCATGGCCTGATAACTATTACTTATTAATTCAACCACGGTGTCTTCAAATAATTTAACTTCAAAATTCGACTTTGGCTTATATTCCACCCCGCTTGAGAATTTCTCTACAACATCGTCGGTAAGAACCAGTAGTGCATTTTTTCTATCAATAGGCTTGTTAGTTAATCCCATCCGAAACACATTGTCAGAGTTAGTCATTACCTCTATTGCTTTACCTTTCAAATATTCATGGGGACAACCTGGTGGCACATGTAGTCCTTCGCCTGGCTCTAATTCATAAAATTCAAGTAGTGCAGCGACTAAAACACCCGGGTCCTTTGGGTAATTTTCAATCAAATTTTTAAATACGGTATTTTCTTTTTCGTTTTTAAAAATTTCTGCAATTAAATCAATTCGCTCGCTAATTTCTAGATCAGAAAAACTAAATATCTCGCTGCATTGACTAGAAAAATCCTGCTCAAATGAAGCTAACTTAAGTTGGTGAGCAATTCTTTTTCTATCGCTATTTTTTCTTATCCCAGCAAAAGCCCACACTGTATCTAGGGCAATCAAAATTTCATCTTTACCATTTTTATCACTCAGCGCTAACTGTGAATAATTTTCATTAGCAAATAATTGACTAGGGTGAACTTGAATAGAAAGTGGTTTTGCTATCGCTAATATTTTCACTAAAAGAGGAAATTCGAGCTGGCTGCTTAGTACTGCGCTTGTGGCGACTTCTGCACTCTGGCCCGCGGGGTGGTTGCCAAACCAAAGCTCTGCTTGTGGTTGCACATTCCGATCCGCTTGAAAAGCCAATAAACCATCTTTTTGACCCCAAGGGTAATTTTTTAAGTGACCTCTTACTTTCACAACCTTCAGTCGCGATGACATTGCTTAGCCACCAATGCCGTTAGGACCAGCTTCGGCTTCATCCAACAACATGACCGGAATGCCATCTTTGATTGGAAATTTAGTCTCGCACTTTGTGCAAACAATTTTATTTTCTGCTTCTAGTAGTTCAACGGCAGCGTGTGAGGGACACGGACAGGCCAAAATTTCTAGCAAGTTGGGGTTAATTGATGAACTCATAATTCATCCTCTCTAATTACCTCGAGCACTTGCTCCTGTATTTCCAACAGCAATTGCGGGCTTTCTGCCTCTGCGTTAAATCTTAGTAAAGGTTCAGTATTTGAGGGTCTAACATTTACCCACCAGTCTGGTGTAGAAAAAGTTAGCCCATCAAGGTCATCATTAGCCACTTCAAATTTCTTATTTAGGTACTCTGAGACTCTTTTTGACGTAGCTTTAGGGGATTTAACTCTAGTGTTGATTTCACCTGAAGAGCTATAGCGATTATAGATAGTCAATAGTTCTGAAATCTTTACCTCTTGAGGGGTTTCACCTAATGCCGCAAGCACATGTAGCGCTGCCAACATGCCACTATCAGCAAACCAGAAGTCTCTAAAGTAAAAGTGTCCGGAGTGTTCACCGCCAAAGATCGCATTTTGCTCTTTCATTAACTGCTTTATAAAAGAATGTCCGACTCGAGATCTGATGGCTCTGCCACCTTGCTCTTGAATTACTTCGGGCACCGCTCGGGAACTAATCAAGTTATAGATAATCGCGGCACCTGGCTCGCGTTTAAGTTCTCGCGCTGCAATCAGTGCAGTTATTGCAGAGGGTGTAATCAAATTACCCGCTTCGTCTACGAAGAACGCACGGTCAGCATCTCCATCAAAAGCTATACCTAAATCCGCCTTAGAGTCTTTTACCGCTTTTTGGAGATCTATTAAGTTCTTTGGTTCGATCGGATTTGCCTCGTGATTTGGAAAAGTCCCATCTAACTCAAAGTAAAGCGGTACGATCTCTAAATTCAATCCCTCCATTACTACCGGAACAGTAAATCCACCCATCCCGTTTCCTGCATCAATAACAACTTTTAATTTTCTAATCTGACTCAAATCAACTAACTGCATTAAGAACTTCCCATAATCATTCATCAAATTTTGATGCAAAATTTGACCCTTGGGCCCAGAATATTTTTCAACTCTGTTGAGCACCGCCTCACTAATTTCGGCCAAACCTGTCGCTTGCCCTACAGGAGCAGCGCCAGCTCGAGCAAGTTTGATTCCGTTGTATTGCGCCGGATTATGACTCGCGGTAAACATCACGCCCGGGATTTGCAGCTTTCCAGTAGCAAAATAAAGCGCATCTGTCGAGCAAAGTCCGATCAAAATTGCGTCTACCCCTTGCTCGCATACTCCGCGAGCAAAAGCTTCAACCAAACTTGGACCAGAAGGCCTCATGTCATGGCCTATTACTAATTGCTTTTTTTCACCTCGAATATTCAAAATTTCAACGAAAGCGCGGCCCGTTTCATATGCAAGCTCTTCGTTTATTTGTTCTGGATAGAGACCACGAACATCATAGGCTTTAAAGAGTTGAGCTAAATCTTCTTTGGTCCAATTCATTTAAATGACTCTACTGCAAAAAGAGGCGGCTTAAAATCGAGTTTCTTCTTCTACCGCTTCTTCACGTACCAATCTAAGTTTAGGGCGGTTAGACGGATCTAAACGATCTGAAACTGGCATTCTGGCAGCTTCTCTAACTGCATTGGCTAAAGCTAATAGATCATCTGGAGATGGCGTTTGATTTTCACCAGCAGGCTCCAAGCGCACTAGCTCCCAGCCTCTAGGGGTGGTTAATTTCTGGGCATGCACCTGACAAAGATCATAAGTATGCGGCTCGGCGATTTTCGCTAATGGCCCTAATACTGCAGTTGAGTCTGAATAAATATATGTAAGAGTCGCAACTGCAGGCTTAGTGCAAAGTTGTCTCGTGCATCGTCTGAGGTAACTCACGATGACAGATTAGTGAATGTTTTAAATCCTTTGTGATTGGCTCGCCTTGCAATAAAGAGTGAAATTAACTAAACAGCGCTAGCCCGCCGGATCCTTCTGCGCTCACGTTCACTAAGCCCACCCCATATGCCAAACCGCTCGTCATTTTTCAAGGCATAGTCCAAACAATCCGCTCTTACTTCACAAGAAAGGCATACCTTCTTAGCTTCGCGGGTCGAACCCCCTTTTTCAGGAAAAAAGGCCTCTGGATCAGTCTGGGCACAAAGCGCTTTCTCTTGCCAGCCCATTTCATCGATCTCTTCGCTGGCTGCAAGGCGCAACAGTTCGCTCACTAAAAAAGCCTCCAATTGAAGATAAATTACCCTAGGGAGAATTACACGCGTGTAAGACCCCTTTCGTCAAGGGATTTTGCAGAAATATAGGCTTTTTATTAAAAGTGAGACCTATTTTTGGGACGTATAATCCATATTATGAAACTCGCCTGATATTTTCATTCCGGGCCAAACTCGGCAGTTATTCAAGATAGCGCCTGCCTCAATTACCGCCCCGGCACCAATTACTGAATCCTTCATACTTGCCCCGGCTTCAATCTTCACTCCTTCAGCCAAGATTGAATCTTCAACCATTACTTCTGAATCAGTTTGCACCTGATTAAAAAACACGCTGGAGGTAATTTGATTATTTGCACCAACCAAGCAATTTCTACCAATTGCACTGGCTCCTCTAATTAGTGCTGTGGGGTTGATTTGGGAAGAAGCTTCTGCCCAAAATTCGAAATTATGAGAGTCAAATATTGGCGAATTAAACTTCTCAGAGATTAAGTCGCAGGCACCTTTAATAAATGATTTTGGAGTTCCTAAGTCAAGCCAATAGCAATCTTGCACATCTGCATAAACTTTGAACTTATTTAGCAACAGAGATGGAAACACTTCTCGTTCGACTGAAACTACTTTGCCATAGGGTATTTCGTGAATCACTGATCTTTTAAAAATATATAGACCAGCATTTATTTGATCAGTGACAATTTCAGATGCACTTTGGGGCTTTTCTGTAAAGGCAATTACTTCACCATCTAAGGCCGTAGGTACTAAACCAAAATTTGTTGGATCAGAAACTCGAGTTAAGTAGAGAACCACATCTGCATTGTGACGGTAAAAAACTTGGACTAATTGCGTTATATTGACCTGGCTAAGCACGTCACCATTAAAAATTGCCACTGGGTCAGTTGGGCCACTTATTAATTTTTCTGCAGCATTTCTAATTGCCCCACCGGTCCCGAGGGGTTCAGGCTCAAAGGCGTATTCCAGCTCAACACCGAGGTGAGAGCCGTCTCTTAGAGTCTCTTTAAAGATTTCAGATTTGTAGCTAGTGCCCAAAACTATTCGAGTAATTCCCTGTGATTTTGCTAGCGCAATTTGATGCTCAGTTAAAGTGGCGTTTACCACTGGCAATAAGGGCTTAGGCACAGTTAGTGTCAGCGGGTGCAGTCGAGTGCCTGCACCCCCAACTAAGAGAATTGCCTCCATTGGTCCAACCTAGTGAACCAATCCAGAATTCGGCTTACGGCTCGAAGGTTACGTCGTAAGTTGTGGGCACAAAAAGTACCCAAGTTTGACCAGGAGCGAATGCGAATGGGGAGCCCGCTAGCGAATAACTAGTTCCACCTGTCGCAATTGGTCTTGACCAATCAACCTCGAATCTTTGACCGTCTCTCAAAACCACTGCTGTTCCAGAGCCAACAGTTTCGATCAAAGGCGTGAAATTGCCGCCGCTGTCTTTATAAATACTGTCACCTTGATTGACAAACTGAATCACAATGTTGTTGGCAAAGATTGGAGCGTTGGTATTTGCATCTAGCGCTGGAGCGCTATCTAAGGCAATTACCCATCCGTTGTTGACGGCATCCCATTCTGCACCTACTCGCGAAGCTGGCCATTTGGCATTGAAAGTGCTGGTAGCCGTTCCGCCGGTAGCAGCGGCTTCGTCAAACACCAAACCAACATCTTTAGGAGTGCTAACTCCGACCAAGGTTGGGGCTGCTTCTCTTAAATTAATAGTCAAATTGTGTGGTGCCCGCTTAGTAGCTTCCCGGTTATAAACCCCACCACTTGAACCATGAGCCAATTCCACAATGTTGGCGGAGGCGATTTCAGGCAGTAGTTTTTTTTGGGCCCCGCTGTAGGCAAATGCCGGTGTACCAAATTGACCCATTATTTCTAAATCTGAAATTCTGGCACTTCTAACGGGTCCCACTTTTTCTGGCAAGTTGGATGAAAAGACGGCAGCTAAGCGAGTGAGCCCAGCTTCAACTTCTTCTACAAAGACAATGTCAGCATCGGCTAATCCCCACTGCGGCCTTGCAGGATTTACGTTGTCGATCTTTACAACTATTACCGGGTTATCTAAACCGCCGGTTTCGCCGGTAAAGGGATTTATATCAGATGTTTCAACGGGAACTTCTTCTTGAGTTGTTTCCTCTTCAGCAACTGGCTGAGTTTCTTCAGTTGAGTCAGAGCTTCCGCACGCTGAGAGTAAGAGACCAAGTGTTAGGAAAGTGATAATAAAAAACAGGGATTTTTTGTTTGTTTTCATGAGTCTCACTCTATTCATTCGCCATTTACCCTTCCAGGCGGCGCGCCCTAAAATCGAGCAAGAGAACCCGATTTTCGACCCAACCTCTAGCATGGGTCAGAGAAAATGAGCGAAGAGTCAAATACCAAGCCAAAATCCAAAGTGCGTATTGCGCTAGGAATTGGTTCAATCTTGGTGATCGGCGTAAGCCTGGTCGCGGGCTTTTTAGGGTATGCGACTTTACAAATTACCGACAACATTGAACCGATAAAGGTTGTTGAGTCCCCAACGCCAGTACCTGAAACCGGGCCCTTGAACTTCTTGCTTATGGGAACTGACACCAGAACTGGGCAAGGTGGTGACTTCGGAAGTGAAGAAGACTATGGCGGCATGGGTCGAAGTGACACCACGATGTTTGTACACCTAACGCAAGATCGAAAATCTGCAGTAGTCGTGAGTATCCCTCGAGATTCCATGGTGGAGATACCGGTTTGCACCCGTGAAGATGGTCAAGTAATTAATTCTCGTCTAGACAGATTCAATTCAGCTTTTGCGCTTGCCGGCCCTGCATGCACCATAAAAACTTTCGAATCTCTAACTGGGATAAAAATAAATCATGCAGTAGTTGTTGACTTCTTAGGTTTTTCAAATGTGGTAGATGCTCTAGGCGGCATCGAAGTTTGTCTAAATTTCCCAATCAATGAACCTTCTGCAAAAGGTGCGGGAATTTCTTTACCCGCTGGCGTACAAACACTTCGTGGAAGTGAAGCTTTGGGTTTAATGCGAGCGCGCTATACCCTCGCCGACGGAAGTGATCTTGCAAGAATTAAACGACAGCAAGAATTGCTCGCGATCACCATCGATCAAATTCAAAGAAAAAACATAATTACAGACTTCACAACTTTGTATCGGGTGGCAACTGCGGCTACTTCGTCGTTGAGGATGGATGAGGGTTTAGCCAATATCGATTCGCTGATTACTCTGGCACAAAGTGTAAGTGGGCTTAAAAGTAAAGACATCACCTTCTTAACGGTTCCCTTCGTGCTTTCGCCAGAAGGAAACACTGTGGTGTGGACCGAAGAAGCTAACACCCTTTGGTCAGACATTATTCAAAGTTCAATTCCTACGATTTCTTCCGTGCCAGACGCGGAGGCAACTGTTGAACCCGAGGCGGAACCTGCACCGGAAGAGCCAGCGACTGCGCCTTTAAGTGCGAGTGAAGTTTTAGTAACTGTATTAAATGGAACTCGAAGAGCTGGATTTGCCGCTGCGACTAGTGCTTATCTTGAATCACAAGGTTTTAATATTGACGAAATCGATAATGCGCCTAATAAAGACACAGCAAATACCCTCTTGGTGTATGCGCCTGGAAATGAAGAAAAGGCACAACTGGTATCTCAAGCCTTGCAAATTTTTAATCTCACCGAAGATGCTGAATTAATTGGGGCTGATGTCGTGGTGATTTTGGGTAACGATGCTCCAAGCGAATTCGTTGCTCCGGTTGCCACGGTCGAACCTGAGCCAGAGCCATCTCCGGAGCCGACTGAAACTACTGGCCCACCAACTACCGGCCTGTTTTGTCCGGTCGAATAAATTTAGACAATTAAGAGTCTTCCCCAGCGCAACATTCTAAGCAGCGCAAGGTAACTAATTGTTTCTTTTTTATTATCTAACTTTCCTTCGCTCCAGCCAGACTTCCAGATCTCCCAGGCTGCTGCATTTTTTCTTAATCTGAACTTTGACAATACGTACCAATTAAGCAAGTAAATCTGCTTAAAACCAAATGGTAGATACCGATTAGCTAGCCAATAGCGATTTCGGGCGTTATAAAAATAAAAATCGCGATGCCGTTCACTTGGCTCAACTAGCGGGTGAGCAACTTGTAGTTCCGGCTGATACTGGCAAATCTTTCCTAAATTCCAAACCTTCCAAACCAGGGCCACACCTTCGTGTCCATAAAAAAAATCTGCTGGCCATCTGCCTGCTTTTTCAAAAACTTCTCGGCTAATTAAGGTCGCACCCTCCCACAGCGAAAACGCCTTACTTGGTCGGTCTGGATTACCTAAATAAATTCGTGGCACCCAGCGGCGAGGAATTTCTAATCCTTGCGGATCTTCTGGCTTTGGTTGGATTAAGCCAATTTTTGGATTTGATTCAAAGTAGCCAATCGCCCTCGCCAAAAAATCCTCATCAGGTAAGTAGACGTCGTCGTCAAGAAACAATAGGAAGTCCCCTGCGACATGTTCTATGCCGGCATTCCGCCCAGCAGGTATTCCCAAGTTCTGTGGTAAGGCCAAACTCTTTTCATCCGTTTGAGATTTAGGGTCAAAACCGTTTCCTACCACCACTAAATCAATCTCAACGTTTATTTGCCCTCTAACTGAGTTAATAGCTTTTTTTAATTCATTTGGCCTTGAGCCTTGCGTCAAAATAATGCAGGCAATTTTGGGGTTCATAATTACTTTTCAAGTCTGCTTGAATTCAAAATTGCTACGGTATGGCCCACTACTACTACTGCGGCAAGTAGCGTCAATACCTGAAGGACATTTCGCTCAAATCCTGAAACAAAAAAGTACTGAATTATTGCTGCGAGTAAATAAATTATGGTTTGCTCAATCGAATGAAACAGTCTATGGATTGGTAAAAATCTAAATAAATTTCTAAAGCGGTTTAAAGTAATATTTTGCGGCTGAGCCAACTTAGGGTCTTCAGCTAATTTTTCATATCCAGCTAAAGCTCGAGTCACATGAACTAAATCATTTAAAATCTTGTTAAAAATTATTAAAATTGCCAGCGCAAAACCCCAAATAAGGTCTGCTACTTGTCCGTTGGTAGCAACTCTGATTGCGAAAGCTATCGCCAAAAAACTCTCTGTGGTGTAGTGGCCGATGCGATCGATAAAAATTCCAGCTGGATTAAATTTTTTACTAACTCTTGCCACTTCACCATCTGAGCAATCTAACAACATTTGAAATTGCGCCAAAAGAAAAGCGATAAACGCCCCCCACAGCCAAGGGTTAGTCAAAGCCCAACTAGCTAGCCACCCAGTAAGTACCATCAGCCAAGTGACTTGGGTAGGTGAAATGTTAAGTCTTAAAAATAATTTGCTCAAATATGGCGAAACTTTTCGCATGTAGGCTGGCCCAGTCCAGTGCTCGGCCACCCTGCGGTTCATCACGCTCTCGGGTTGGCCCAAACTTCGAATTTCGGCGATATTGTATTTAGTCATCTAAAGCACCTTGATCTTTCAGATGAGCTTCGAGTGCTTCTTTTAAGGTCCCATCGATTACCAATTGGCCTTTTTTCAAATATAAACCTCGTGTACAGAACTTATTTAAATCTTCTTCTTTATGACTTACTAAAAATAAAGTCTTACCCTCTTTAAGCAATTTCTCCATCCGGTTGTAACACTTCATTTTAAATTCAGCATCACCTACTGCCAGTGCCTCATCAACAAGCAATATTGGCTCATCCAGAGATGTAACTATCGAAAAACCTAAGCGAACTCTCATTCCACTTGAAAAGTGTCTAACTGGGGTATCGAGAAAGTCACCAATACCTGAAAATTCAACGATCTCATCAAATTTTTCAGCTACTTGTTTTCTATTTAACCCATGCAATCCGGCAACTAACCAAATATTGTCTCTAGCCGTTAAGTCACTTTTTAATCCGCCAGTTAGCTCAATCACCGGAGCTACTCCGCCATTAACTTCAACTTTTCCTTCATCGGGTATCAACACGCCAGCAATAATTCGAAGTAGTGTGCTTTTTCCTTGGCCATTTGCTCCCACCAGGCCGACTGCCTCACCTCTTTTTACATTAAATGAAACATTTCGTAACGCCCAAAATGAACCCTTAGGTGTAGTGTTTTTGTTTTGTAAAACCATTTCTCGTATTGAAAATTTTCTTTTACGATTTCGATTAAATCTAATTCCTAAATTCTGTACAGAGATAACGTTATCCATCACACCTCCTTCAAAACTGTAGCTTCAATCTTCTTAAAGAAAAATAAACCAAGAGCAAATAATCCCAGCGCCCAGAGCGCCGCAGAAAGCAAGGGGTACAAAATTTCTGCCCCCTGAGGCCAAAATCCGGCGCGATACAAAGTGACTATTCCCGTCATTGGATTTAGATAACTTAAAACTTGACCTTGCTCTGGAACGTCAGAAACAGAGTAGATGATCGGAGTTAGGTAAAAGCCAAGCCTCACGACCAAGCGAATTATATTTTTCATATCTCGCGCCAAAACGGTCAAGGGAGCGAGTAATAATCCAATGCCTACCAAAAGCAGATACTGCAAAATGAAGGCTACCGGAAACCACAAAAGTTCCCAGGTGACGCTCTTTCCAAAAATGATTGCCAGTCCAATGAGTATGGGCAAAGCAAAAATAAATTCCATAGCTTTTGCGGTGATGGACTTTATAACCCAGAGTGCTCTCGGTAAGGCAATCGAGCGAACTAATCGATTTTCCGTTATCAAGGCACGAGATGAATCATTCAATGATGAAGCGAGCCAAACCCAAGGCAGAATGCCCGCCAAGAGAAACAAAAGATAAGGTTGTTCACCCACTCCGCGAGCTCCCAGAATTACTGTGAAAACCAACCAATAAATCAGCGACATAAATAAGGGATCTAGCAGCGACCAGAGATAACCTAACCAAGTTCCGGCATATCTAATTTGCAGATCGCGAAACACTAAAAGCCGAAGCGCCTGAAGGTGTTTCAAAACGTCTCCTTGATATACCCGATCAGACTCGAGATTAATGCCTAAAGCCGCTTGAGAAAGCCAACGCCCCAACAAATATGCATACAAACGAAAACAGCCGGTAAATACAGCATGCTTTTCAAAGTTAAACCCTTTGACCCCAGTCCACTAAATAGCAATACCGCAACTGAGTAAACCAGCGGTGCAATTGCGCCTAGCTGCAAAATCTCTATCTGCCAGATCCAACCAATTAGGGCAAAAATGATTCCGATTAAAAGTCCTATAACCGTAAGCGGCGGTGTTAAGTATCTCAGGGAAAGCGACTGCTTGTAATTATTAACGATTCGTCTTCTACCCTGACCGTACTGAAAATATTGTTTCGCCAACGCTGCCAAGTTGGCTCTAGGGCGATAGGTCACTTTTAACTTAGGGGTAAACCAGATTTTTCCGCCATTTGCTCTAATTCGATAATTGAGCTCCCAGTCTTGCGCTCTAACAAAATCTTCGTTGAATAATCCAATTTTTTTAAATACTTTTTTTTGAAAGACACCTAAATAAACTGTTAAAGCTTCTCCAGCTTCTCCGCCGATATGAAACGGCGCGTTACCTACACCAAATTTACTTGTCATAGCTCGGGCAACCGCTCTTTCAAAATCTGTAGTTCCCTGGGCGTCCATGATTCCACCAACATTGTCGGCATTGGTTTCTTGCAATGTTTCAACTGCGATTTTGAAATAATCTCTCTCGATAAGTGCATGACCATCTAGACGAACGATAATTTCATGGCTTGCTTGTGCTATTGCTAAATTAAGTGCAGTGGGTGTCTTACCAGAAGGATTGTTAATTAATTTAATACTTGAAAATTTTTGAGCTAGCTTCACAGCAATTTCGTTTGTTCGATCAGCACTCGGACCTAAAGCTAAAATCAGTTCAACTTGCCCCGAATAATCCTGATTGAAAACTCTTTCAACCGCACTTTCTAGATGTCTTTCCTCGTTAAGGATCGGCATGACAACACTTAGGGCAGGTTGACTATTCATGTTGTCTCAATCTAATACAACCCAGGCCCTACGATTGGCTCATGAGTGAAATAGAGCCCATTTCCAAGAAGTCTCCTTGGGGAATGCGAATAAAATTGATTTTTGTACTTATTTTGAGTTGGCTTGTTTTGCTTGGCTTAATTTTTAATTTTCGCCTAGATAAAATTCCTGCCTTAAGCGCAGATCCGTCTATTAGTGCACCAAAGGGTCAAGCCTGGCTCGTCATGGGTTCAGATTCGAGAGGCGAAAAAAAAGATCCAGCACTTAAGGGAGTTCCCTTAGGTAAATTTGAAGGTGCCAGAGCTGACACCATCATGCTTTTATCTATTGCGCAATCGTTTTCTGGTCTTTCCTTAACTAGCTTGCCGCGGGATTTACTTGTAGAGATTCCTGCTTACGGCGACAATTCGGCTAGAGAGAACAAAATTAATGCAGCCTATGCCTTTGGTGGTCCTGAATTATCAGTAAAGACAGTACAAAATTTTTCACAGGTAGAGATTCAACATTATCTAGAAGTTGGCTTTGTTGGGTTAATTAACTTGGTAGATGCGGTTGGAGGCATAGAAGTTTGCCCCACTCAGGATTTTGCCGATGAAAAAGCTGGCCTATATATGCAAGCAGGTTGTCAAGAAATCGATGGCAAAACTGCCTTGGCATACTCGCGAGCGCGTTATACCGACCCTAAAGGTGATCTGGGAAGAGTTGAAAGGCAGCAAGAAGTTATTAAATCTCTAATTAAGAAAGTCACCAGTATTTCAACAATTTTAAATCCTGTTGCGCAATACAGAATTGTTTGGAATCTGGGTGAGGCAATTACTGTAGATGAAAAGACGAATGCATTCGATTTATCACTGCTAGTTTTTGCCGCACTGAGAGAGATCAATTCTGGGACGCTACCTGTGGAATCCGGTGGAAGAGTTGAAAATGTTGGTTCGGTTTTAATTCCAATTGAGCCACAAGCAACTCAAATTTTAGAAGATATTAAAGATGGACGAATAGTAAATTTCGAGCGTCAAGACAATTCTTGATTTTGTTTTTGAGCTAAATCTTTTTGATTGGCTTGAAATCTAACAAGCTTCTCCTCAATTTTAGAATCATGAGTTGCCAATATTCTTAAAGCTAACAAGGCAGCATTTTTACTATTAGCAATTCCCACAGTCGCCACTGGTACGCCCGCTGGCATTTGGGCAATAGAAAGTAACGAATCAAGCCCGCTGAGATTCTTTAACGGTACCGGCACACCAATTACTGGAAGTGTAGTTAGCGAGGCAATCATGCCCGGCAAATGCGCCGCTCCCCCGGCTGCCGCAATGATAATTTTTACGCCGCGCGTTAAAGCCGCTTTGGCATATTCCATCATTGCTTCAGGGGTGCGATGAGCGCTTTGCACTTGTAGCTCATAACCAATTTCAAATTCGTCTAGCAAATCAATCGCACCTTGCAAGGCAGCTTTGTCGCTCGAGCTACCCATCACTATCGAAATTAAAGGAGTATTCATATTCACTCAGTTATTGTTCCAGTGAAGTAATCCGCTGCATGGCGAGCTCTTGCTAACAAATCAACCCAATCTGTTCCACTTAAATTTAGGTGTCCTACCTTACGCCCTGGTTTAACGCCTTTGCCATAAAGCTGAACGCGAAGCTGGGGATCGCGAGCTAAGCAGTGCAGATACGGTCGATACAAATCTTGAAAATCTCCACCAAGAATATTTGCCATTACCGTGTAAGGAGCTTTTGGAGCGGAGCTTCCTAAAGGTAAATCTAAAATTGCTCTCAAATGATTTTCAAATTGACTGGTAATTGCGCCATCAATTGACCAATGACCAGAATTATGTGGCCGCATGGCTAATTCATTTATTAAAATTTCGCCGCTCTTGGTCTCAAACATTTCGATAGTAAAAACTCCGGTAATGTCTAATTCCTTTGCCACCATTAGGCCTAATTGTTGAATTTTAATATTTAAATTTTCATCTAAATTTGGTGCTGGGGCTATCACCTCATTGCAGACTCCATTTTTTTGTCTAGTTTCAACGGGCTGGTAGACCACTAATTGATTGCTGGGGCTTCTTACTACCTGCACCGCCAACTCGCGAACAAAGTCGACTTTTTCTTCTAAGAGCCAAGTGCTATCAGGAGTAGTAAAAAATTCATTGAGCTGAGCCGCTTCTTCTATCTCCCACACGCCCTTACCGTCATACCCACCTTTTATCGCTTTCAAAATCATTTGACCCGATTGCTCATTAAAAAATTGTTGCGCTTTTGTGATGGAGTTTGTTGAAATCCATCTGGGATTTGGTAACTGTGCCTGATGCAAAGTTTGTCGCATATGAGCCTTATCTTGCGAGCAAGCTAACGCTTTGATGCCTGGTCGAATTGCAATTTTCATTTTTTCTAATTGCGCAAGCAGCTCTAAGGGAACATGTTCGTGATCAAAAGTTACGACAGAAACTCCCTTACTTGCATTTATCAAATGTTCTAAATTTGTATAGTCGCCTAAATAATTATCACTTGAAATTTGAGCTGCTGATTCATCATTGGCTGCTGCAAGCACTCGAATTTTGATTCCTAAGCGAGTGCTCGCTTCAATCATCATTCGGGCTAATTGGCCGGCACCAATCACTAAAACTGTTGGAAAGTAATCTTGCATCTAATTCACGTCACCTGCGGTAATTGTTTCGATTTCTCCCTTTTCATTACGGACCATTAAGGCCCCATTCTCAGCCAAGGCTACCGCTATCCCACTTATTTCATTTCCATTTGGCAGCGTCACAACCACACGTCTTCCCAGGGTGTAACTAGCCGCTTGATATTCGCGCATTATCGCCTTGGCTGGAAATTGATTACTATTTGCATCCAGATTCCAGAACTTGTATAAATTGCTAATTAAGTCAGCGATGACAAATTCACGAGCTACAAAATTAGCATTCTGTAATTTAATGCTTGTGGAAGTACTGGTTGGTAGCTCTGAGTGATCTTGGGAGTAATTAATTCCAATACCAAAAATGACATGCTCTTTATGAATTTCTGAGAGTATTCCCCCAAACTTTAAAAAGGCATCTGGAGTCGCTACCACTAAATCATTTGGCCATTTGAGAGTTATGTCCAAATTAAAGTTTTCCATTATTACTCTACGAGCAATTGTTTCCGCCCAGAGAATTATCCATCAAAAATTTGTAATTGCATTTAATTTAAAAGCCAGGGAAATCAATAGCGAACTTTCTGGGCTCGCCTCCCAGATTCGGTTTAATCTTCCTTTTCCGGCAGTCTGAAAGTCCGTCACTACGGCAAACTCCGAGTTTCCCTCCGCAAGCAAATCCACCGAAACTTGATTGGTTGATCCTGTTTGAGGTAAATAAATGATTTTGCTAACCCCGGCTTGTGCTCTTTTTACCGAATCCTCAATGAGATTTAGCCTCAAGGGCGATCTTTCCCACTCTTGCTGGTCCATAACTGTTACCGTACGACAAAGCAAGTAAAAGGAGTGCTGTGAGTAAGCCGAACCCGCCACAATCCTCAACTAAGGCAAAGCTCGAACAGCTGCTTAGCCTTCGTGAGGAATCTAGCGGCGTGGGTGAGATCAATGCCCAAGAAAAACAACATTCAAAAGGAAAACTCACTGCCCGTGAACGTATTAACAAGTTGTTGGATCCAGGTTCCTTTAACGAAATTGATGATTTAGTAAAACATCAAAAAAATAGTTTTGGTATGGAAAAAACGCGCATCGCTTCTGATGGAGTTATCACTGGTTTTGGAACTGTCGACGGAAGACCTGTTTGCATCTACTCACAAGATTTCACCGTTATGGGCGGTAGCTTGGGTGAGGCAATGGGTCAAAAAATCGTAAAAATTATGGACTTAGCAATGAAAACAGGTGTACCAGTAATTGGCATAAATGATTCTGGTGGAGCCCGGATTCAAGAAGGCGTGGCTTCGCTTGCCATGTACGGAGAAATCTTTCGCAGAAATACCCATGCCTCTGGTTTAATTCCGCAAATTTCTGTCATTGTTGGCCCGTGCGCTGGGGGTGCAGTTTATTCTCCAGCGCTAACTGACTTCATAGTTATGGCAGATAAAACTGCTCATATGTTTATTACCGGTCCAGACGTTATAAAGGCGATCACTGGAGAAGATGTAACTTTTGATGAACTAGGAGGAGCCAGTATTCATTCGACCAAATCTGGAGTCGCTTCTTATATGGCGCAAGATGAGAATGATGCTTTTGAATATGTGCGCTTACTTCTTAGTTACTTGCCCTCCAATAATGCAGAACCTGCGCCTTCATTTCCTCATGAAGCTGAGCTAGAAATAACTCAACATGATCTGGAAATGGATAATCTGGTACCAGATTCACCAAATCAGCCCTATGACATGCACACATTGGTGGAACATGTTTTAGATGATGATGAATTTTTTGAAGTGCATGCAAATTGGGCTCCCAACATCATGGTGGGCTTTGGTCGAATTGAAGGACACACAGTGGGAATTGTGGCCAATCAACCAATGCAATTAGCGGGAACCCTAGATATTGAAGCAAGTGAAAAAGCAGCGAGATTTGTAAGAACTTGCGATGCTTTTAATATTCCGATTATTACCTTTGTTGATGTACCCGGATTCTTACCTGGAGTGAACCAAGAGTACGGAGGAATTATTCGAAGAGGGGCCAAATTAATTTATGCTTACGCTGAAGCAACGGTGCCATTAGTCACTGTAATAACTAGAAAAGCCTATGGCGGCGCGTATATCGTAATGGGATCAAAGCATTTAGGCGCAGATGTGAATTTGGCTTGGCCAACTGCGCAAGTAGCAGTTATGGGTGCCCAAGGTGCGGTAAACATTTTGTATCGAAAAGACTTAAAGGCAGCCAGTGACCCGCAAGCAGTCCGTACAGAAAAAATAACCGAATATGAAGAAGCATTTGATAATCCCTACATTGCTGCAGAGCGCGGTTGGATTGATGCAGTGATTACACCCAGTGAGACTAGAGCTCGCATAGTGAAGTCGCTTCGCATGCTCAGAACTAAGCGCGAGACGTTGCCTAGCAAGAAACATGGAAACATTCCACTGTGAAAAAAGAAATAAACTTTGCTGTTTCAAAAGGTAAGCCAAGTGAAGAAGAGTCTTTAGCTATTTCACATGCCTTGGCACAAATTGTAAATCGTACCTTCGCTCATGAAGAACTAACTCTTAGTGGATCCAATTGGGCAATCCCAGAAGCAAGTTTTAGAAAACCTCCGCGTGTGCAACCTCAAGGATGGCAACATAATTCACCATGAGTGAAAACTTGAAAGTTGTTTTAGCTTCAGCATCACCGGCAAGAAGAGATTTACTAATTAATGCAGGAATTAACCCAATAATTATAAATTCCAATCTAGATGAAGTGTCAGTTTTGAAAAAATTATCAGCTCAAAGCTCTGCAGAGAAAGTTATCGCCTTAGCGACAGCAAAAGCCCAAAAAGTTGTTGCCGAACACCTGCTGCCTAATGCGGGAGTTTTGATTGCCGCAGACTCCATGTGGGAGTTAAACAATCATTTGGTCGGCAAACCAGAAAATAGAGAAGAAGCAAAAGAACGTATTCTAGAAATGAGCGCTAAAACTGGAACCTTGCATACTGGTCATTTGGTAATGAATCTAGCCAGTCAGAAATTCGAAACTGCTGTCGTTGCGACAAAAGTTGAAATGGACCAAATTACTGAGCCGGAAGTTGAGCGGTATTTAGAGACAGGTGAGCCCTTGCAGGTGGCTGGGTCATTTACCCTCAATGGCTATGGCGCTGCCTTTGTTAAATCTGTTGCAGGTGATTCAAACAGTGTAATTGGGCTCTCTATAAATACTGTCAAAAAGTTAAGCGCCAGCGTAGGGCTTAATTGGACAGATTTTTGGAAAAACTAAAAATAATATTTTATCTCTGGTTTCAGTTGCGGTTTCGTGGCTATGATGGCACAAAACTCGACCGGCTGAAAGAGTGAATATGACGCAAGCGCCTTGGTTAGCGAAATATCCAACCGAAGTAAATCCCAAATTAAGAGATATCAATTATCCACATCTTCCAGCTTTGTTTCGCGAAGCTGCAGAAAAATATGCTGACACCATTGCCTTTACTCAATGCATGCCAAATGGAATGAATGGTTCATTGACCTATAAGAGAATTGATGAACTGTCAGATAATTTTGCGGTCTACCTTCGGGAGATAGTAAAACTAAACGCTGGCGATCGAGTTGCTGTACAAATGCCCAACTGCCTTAGCTACCCCATCGTTGCTTTTGGGGTTATGAAGGCTGGTTGCGTTTTAGTTAATACCAATCCGCTCTACACCGCGACTGAAATGATTCACCAGTTTTCAGATTCTGGGGCTCGTGCGCTGGTGATCATTGATATGTTTGCCGATCGTCTGCCTGAGGTATTACCTAAAACCCAAATTGAGACGGTTGTTACTGTAAAAATATCTGAATTTTTTCCAAAGGTTGTTGGTGGAGTTATTCGCCTTGTTCAAAAAGTGTGGAATAGATCGCTTCCTGAAATTAAAGTGCCTCACACTAAATTGCTTGATGCGTTAAACGCTGGGCAAAATCATTCAAAGCGCCAAGCGGTAAAGGACTATGTGAATGACTTGTCCGCAGATTCAATTGCCACATTGCAATACACCGGCGGTACTACTGGTGTTTCTAAGGGCGCCATGCTTTCTCATCTAAATTTAATTGCGAACACAATGCAAATGATTCAAATGGCTGGATCTTTTATTCGCCCAGGTAAAGAAACTGTTATTACGGCAATTCCGTTGTATCACATCTTTGCGTTTACCGTTAACTTGTTGGGCTTCTTCCATGTTGGTGCAAGAAACATCGTGATCCCCAACCCAAGACCTCCGAGCAACCTAAAACGTGCGTTTGAAAATTATAAAATCACTTGGGTCACCGGCGTAAATACACTTTATAACGCACTATTAAAGGAGCGTTGGTTTTTAGATGGACCACCCAAGCACTTAAGAGCTTCGGTGGCGGGTGGAATGGCGCTACATCAATCAGTTGCAACAAACTGGCAGGAGGTTACTAATACCCCACTAGTTGAAGGATTTGGCTTAACTGAATCAGCTCCAGTGCTAACTTTCAATCCGCTAGACGGCAGTGCCAGATTGGGAACTATTGGAATACCTGTTCCCTCAACTGAAATTAAATTAGTTGACGATTCTGGAAACGAAGTTGGATTAGGTGAAGCTGGCGAACTGCTGGCGCGTGGGCCGCAAGTGATGCTGGGATATTGGCAAAACGAAAAAGAATCCGCAAACACCATTGTTAATGGTTGGCTAAAAACTGGGGATATTGCCCAAATGGATCAAGATGGATTTTTTACCATTGTTGATCGCAAAAAAGATGTGATTTTGGTCAGTGGCTTCAATGTTTATCCAAATGAAGTTGAAGAGCGAATTGCTAGCGTTCCAGGAGTGATGGAGGTTGGAGTCGTTGGTTTACCGGATGAAACTTTAGGTGAAAAAGTTTGTGCATACGTAGTAACCAATTCGCCAGCCCCAAGTCAAGAGACGATAATCGAGCACTGCCGTGAACACTTAGCAAGGTATAAAGTGCCAAAGGCAATTGTTTTTGTAGACGAATTGCCAAAAAGCCCTATTGGAAAAATCTTGAGACGCGAATTGCGCAGTCTCGCAATGAGCGAAGGAACCCCAACTAAGGCTAAGGACGCATAATGAATTTGATTGCAACTTTAAGCCGAGCGCAAGCTCAAGTATCCGAACAAGACGTTGTCACTCCTTTTGAAGAAGTCTTGTTGGTTGTTATGGTGTTTGTGATCATGTTTGGCCTGGGAGCCGGATTAACCCCCAGAGATTTTCGCTTAGCCTTACGCAGACCCTGGGGTTTGATAATCGGCTGGGTTACCCAATTTGGAATCATGCCATTGTTGGCTTACTTACTTATTGTGACCTTTCTGTTTCAATTACCAAAAGAGTATGCACTACCCGTGGCAATAGGTGCCATGATTATGGGAAGCGTTCCTGCTGGAACCACTTCCAATATTTTTACCTATTTTTCAAAAGGAAACTTAGCGCTTAGCGTAATAATGACAACCAATTCAACGCTTTGGGCAATATTAATGACCCCACTAGTTCTCTACTTTTATTTAGGATTACTTTCACCAGAAGGCAGTGCTGCACAGCAAATTCCTCCTCGAAACATCATTGTCACGCTGATTCTGCTTTTAATTCCCGTGGTTTTAGGAATGATGCTAAGGCGTATCAGTGCAAATATTGGGGCCGTATTAGAACTGCTTGGTGGATTTTTTGGCTTATTTTTTATTCTTTTCTTACTTTCTACCTGGGTGCCACGAAATTGGGGGTTGCTATCTTCAACACCTTGGCAAACTTATTTAGTAGCCGTTGGGCTAGGGCTCTTTGGTATCTCAATTGCCTATTCATTAACTAAGGCGATAAAACTCCACCCAATGAATGCAAGGACTATCGCACTAGAAACTGGAATCCAAAATGGACCTTTAGGCATTGCGATCGTTTTACTCAATTTCAGTGGAGACCCTACGATTGGCCTGGTGTTGATTGTCCCTGCGCTTTACTCCTTGTTTATCGTTTTAGTGTCGACGGCCGTAACGCTCTATTTCAGAAGAGCTAATTTGGCCGAAGAGCAAAAGATTCCAAATCTTCTTTAAGCAATGGCTCAGGGCTAGGGTCGTATTAGTTGCTTTAGCCCTAGGATTTCAGGTGTCATGAAAATCAAACGAGTGCTGGTTGCAAATCGCGGCGAAATTGCAGTAAGAGTCATTAGAGCTTGCCATGATTTAGGAATCGAAGCAGTTGCTGTTTATTCAGAAACAGATCGAAATTTAATGCATGTAACCATGGCGGATCATGCCCTTGCATTGGGAGGCATTACCGCCAAAGACTCTTATCTCGATATGGCAAAAATAATCAACGCGGCAAAACAGACTGGAGCCGATGCAATTCATCCGGGTTATGGATTTCTTTCAGAAAACGCAGAATTTGCCAAACGAGTAATTCTTGAAAATTTAATTTGGATAGGTCCCTCCCCTGAATCAATTAGCGCACTTGGTGACAAGGTAAAGGCTAGACATATCGCAGCCAGAGTAGGCGCACCACTCGCGCCAGGAACCAGTGATCCAGTAAAAGATGCAAGCGAAGTCATCGCTTTTGCCGAAAAATATGGAACCCCAATTGCCATTAAAGCCGCTTTTGGTGGCGGTGGCCGTGGTCTTAAGGTCGCTAAAAGTAAAGATGAAATCATTCCTGCTTTCGAATCTGCGGTAAGAGAGGCGGAAGCGGCATTTGGAAACGGTGAGTGTTTTGTTGAGCGCTACCTAGAAAAACCCCGCCACGTCGAAACTCAATGCCTCGCAGATAGTTTTGGAAACGTAGTTGTTGTATCAACCAGAGATTGCTCTTTACAGCGAAGGCATCAAAAGCTAGTTGAAGAAGCTCCGGCTCCTTTTTTAACAGCTGCACAAATAGCTGAACTTTATGAGTCATCAAAAGCCATACTCAAACAAGCTAACTATCAAGGTGCCGCAACTTGTGAATTCTTAGTTGCCCAAGATGGAATGATTTCTTTCTTAGAGGTCAATACTCGTTTACAGGTAGAGCACCCAGTCAGCGAGGAAGTTACAGGAATTGACTTAGTTAAGTGGCAAATCAAGATTGCTCAGGGAGAAGAAATAAATTTTGCTGATCCAGAAGTCCGCGGCCACAGTATTGAATTTCGAATCAATGGAGAAGATCCGGGTAAAAATTTCTTACCCACCCCAGGATTTTTAAAAGTTTTTGAATTACCAGCCGGTCCTGGAGTACGAGTAGATACTGGCTTTAAAGAAAATGATCAAATTGGGCAAAATTTTGATTCATTGTTAGCCAAGCTGATTATTACTGGTGCCACCAGAACTGAAGCGCTGCACAGAGCAAAACGAGCATTGGCTGAGTTCAAAGTAGAAGGAATTGCCACCGTAATTCCATTCCACCAGCAAGTTATTGAAGATGCAGCTTTCGCACCGAAAGACTCAAATGAAAAATTTAAAATTTATACCTCTTGGATTGAGACAGAGTTCGACAACCAATTAGTACCTTATGATGAACTCGATCCTTCACAAAATCCTTCACTGCGCAGCACTGTAGTTGTTGAAGTAAATAACAAGAGATTTGAGGTCAACCTTCCTGAGGAATTATCAATTGTTAGACCAAAAGCTAAGCCAGCGCCGCGTAGCAAACCTCACAAGTTCAGCGCCCAAGCGATTGATTCGAATTCCATCTCCAGCCCAATGCAAGGGACAGTGGTAAATGTTGCAGTTAATCTTGGTCAGGCAGTAAGTCAAGGAGATGTTGTTTTAGTTTTAGAGGCGATGAAAATGGAGCAGCCAATCCAAGCGCATAAAACTGGTACGGTAACTCGGATTTTGGTGAGTGCCGGCGAGGTTGTTGCTAGTGGGGCAAGCCTGATTGAAATTGAAGATTAAGTTGTGCCTAACTTCACAAAAGTTTGAGCAAGTATTGGTTTGGCATGCTCACCATCTCTATGACTAAACTCCTCTTATGAGTTTAGATTCCCTTTCGCGCGGCACTAACGCCCCAGGTAGAGCAAAGATAAATTTCCGAACCCTCAGAACCGACAAGTGGTGGTTACAGCCTGCCGTGACTGTCTTCTTTTTAGGTGCGTTTGTGGTTTATGCAACCTGGAGAGCATTTGAGGGTGCTTACTATTACGCCAAGCCACTGCTTTCGCCTTTTTATTCACCTTGCTTAGCTACCAGTTGTGTTCCGGGTGCTTCCGACTTTGGTCAACCTTTCGGATCTTGGTGGATGTTGTCTCCAGCTCTAATTATTTTAGTTTTTCCATTGGGTTTTCGTATGACTTGCTACTACTACCGCAAGACCTACTACCGGGCCTTTTGGCTTTCTCCGCCAGCTTGCGCAGTAGCAGAACCACATAAATCTTACTCTGGTGAGACGAGAGCTCCACTAATTTTGCAAAATGCACATCGCTACTTTTTTTATGCGGCTTTTGTAATCAACATCGTCCTGACCTTTGACGCAGTAATTGCCTTTAGAAATGATCAAGGCGAATGGGGTCACATGAGCGTTGGCACTTTAATCTTGATCAACAACGCTTTTTGGTTATGGCTTTACACACTTTCTTGTCATTCATGTCGACATATTTTGGGAGGAAAGTTAAAGCACTTCAGCAAAAATCCAGTTCGCTACAAGCTTTGGACTTGGGTTTCCAAGATAAATGAGCACCATCCAAAGTATGCCTGGATTTCTCTTTTTGGTGTTTGGTTTGCTGATATCTACATTCGATTAGTTGCAACAGACACGATTACCAACTTCTATTTCTTTTAAGAGAGGAACACATTAAATGGCTGAAATAGAGCGCCACCAATATGACGTTTTAATTATTGGTGCCGGCGGTGCTGGTTTGCGTGCCGCCGTTGAATCACGAGCTAAGGGCCTCAAAACTGCCATTATTTGTAAATCCTTATTCGGAAAAGCTCATACCGTCATGGCAGAAGGTGGTATTGCCGCCTCCATGGGAAATGTCAACGACAACGACAATTGGCAGGTTCACTTTCGTGACACGATGCGCGGGGGCAAATTCCTAAACCATTGGCGAATGGCTGAATTGCATGCTAAGGAATCTCCTGAACGTGTATGGGAGCTTGAAACTTGGGGTGCACTCTTTGATCGAACCAAAGATGGAAAGATCAGTCAACGTAACTTCGGCGGTCATGAGTATCCCAGGCTGGCTCACGTTGGCGATCGAACCGGCTTAGAGTTAATCAGAACTTTGCAACAAAGAATTGTGGGCTTACAGCAAGAAGATTACGAAGCTACTGGTGATTATGAAGCTCGTTTAAAGGTTTTTGCTGAACTAACTATTACTGAAATCATCACAGAAAATAATCAAGTAACTGGCGCGCTTGGCTACTACCGCGAGAGCGGAAGATTTGTTTTATTTGAGGCTCCCAGTGTAGTTCTAGCAACTGGCGGTATTGGTAAATCATTCAAAGTAACCTCCAACTCCTGGGAGGGTACCGGCGATGGTCATGCCCTAGCACTAAAAGCTGGTAGCAAATTGATGCATATGGAATTCGTTCAGTTCCACCCAACTGGAATGGTTTGGCCACCAAGCGTAAGAGGAATTCTGGTTACCGAATCAGTTCGTGGTGATGGTGGAGTACTTCGCAATTCAGATGGCAAGCGCTTTATGTTTGATTACATTCCTGAAGTATTCAAAGATAAATATGCTCAAACCGAAGAAGAAGCCGACCGTTGGTATGAGGATCCAGATAACAACCGCCGCCCTCCAGAGTTGTTGCCGCGCGATGAAGTTGCGCGCGCGATCAATGCTGAAGTTAAAGCCGGACGTGGCTCACCACACGGCGGAGTATTTTTAGATGTTTCCACACGACTAAAGCCCGAAGTTATCAAAAAACGTTTACCATCGATGTGGCATCAATTTAAAGAACTAGCAGATGTCGATATCACCGAACAGCCCATGGAAGTTGGCCCAACTTGCCACTATGTGATGGGCGGAATTCAGGTTGATCCAGACACTCAAGCTGCAGTTGGCGTTAAAGGATTGTTTGCCGCCGGTGAGGTTGCTGGTGGTATGCATGGCTCAAATCGCCTTGGAGGTAACTCGCTTTCTGACTTATTAGTTTTTGGAAGAAGAGCTGGAGTTGGTGCCGCAGAGTACGTGCTAGGGCTTTCTCAAAAGCCAATCGTTACCGAAGAGTCAATTAATACTGCGATTTCTCACGCCACAGCCGCCTTCAACAATGAAGGCGGAGAAAACCCCTACAGCGTTCACCAAGAGTTACAACAAGTCATGAATGATTTGGTAGGAATTATTCGCGATGGTAGTGAAATGAAAGACGCCTTGAGCAAACTTGATTCACTTAAAGAGCGTGCCAAGAAAGTAACCGTTGAAGGCAACCGTCAGTTTAACCCGGGCTGGCATTTAGCCTTAGATTTAGAGAACATGCTTTTGGTTAGTGAATCAATTGCCAGAAGTGCCCTAGAGCGCGAAGAGTCCCGCGGTGGGCACACCAGAAACGACTTTCCGAAGATGGATCCAAATTGGAGACAAATCCACATTGTTTGCTCTTGGGATGGCAAAAACATCAATACAGAGCGCCAAGGACTGCCGCCAATGCCAGATGAATTGATTAATCTTTTTGATAAAGAAGAGCTTGCTAAATATTTAACTGAAGCAGAACTCACCTCTATCTCGCAAGGGAGCAAATAATGGGTTATCAAGCGAAATTTCGCGTCTGGCGTGGAGATAAAGATGCTGGTGAGCTAACAAACTACGAAGTTGAAGTTAACGAGGGCGAAGTTATTCTTGACGTAATCCACCGCTTGCAAGCCACGGTGGCTAATGACATGGCAGTTCGCTGGAACTGTAAAGCTGGAAAATGCGGCTCATGCAGCGCAGAAATAAATGGTAAGCCTCGCTTAATGTGCATGACACGAATGAACACCTTCAATGAAGATGAAACCATTACGGTGACGCCTTTGCGAGCCTTCCCGGTCATCAAAGACTTGGTTACCGATGTTTCCTTTAATTACGAAAAAGCTCGTGAAATTCCCGCCTTCAAAGGCCCAGATCACCTTAAGCCCGGTGAATATCGCATGGAACAAGTTGACGTAACTCGCAGTCAAGAATTTAGAAAGTGTATTGAATGCTTTTTATGTCAAGATACCTGCCATGTGATTCGTGACCACGAAGAAAACAAAAAGTCTTTTGCTGGTCCCCGTTTCTTCATTCGTCTAGCAGAACTTGACATGCACCCACTAGACCAGCTTGATCGCAAACGCGAATCTCAAGAAGAGCATGGTCTTGGAATGTGCAATATCACTAAGTGCTGTACTGAAGTTTGCCCAGAACACATAAAAATAACTGACAATGCCATTATTCCGATGAAGGAAAGAGTCGTAGATACTAAGTACGATCCAATTATTTGGCTAGGCAATAAGATTTCTAGACGCAAAAGCAATGCTTAATTAACAAATCCTAAATTTTCATGTACTTTATTTAGGGTACTTGCAGCAACTGCTTCTGCTTTTTGTGCACCGGTCGAAATCAGTTTTGCTAGTTGCGCTTTGTCGTTGAGTAATTCATCAACTCTTGCTTTAAATGGTCGAGCGACAATTTCAATCACCGCTTCAGCTGCTGCCTGCTTTAAATCTCCATAACCTTTCCCAGAAAAGTCATTCTCCAAGTCGCTGATTGCTATTTGAGTTACCAAGCTAATAATGGATAGTAAATTTGATACACCTGGTTTATTTTCAGGATCAAATACAATTTCTCTGTCGCTATCGGTTACCGCACTTTTGAACTTTTTGAGAATTATTTTCTCGTCATCCAGTAAAAAAACACATCCACCAGGCAAAGATTTGCTCATTTTTGCTGAAGGATCTTGCAAGTCCAAAATTTTTGCTGACTCTTTAACAATATAAGGCTCAGGTACGGTGAAGGTAGTTCCAAAATTATTATTGAAACGAATTGCTAGATCTCGAGTTAGCTCTAAGTGTTGTCTTTGGTCCTCTCCTACCGGAACTTGGTCAGCCTGGTAGAGCAAAATATCTGCTGCCTGCAAGATTGGGTAGGTAAATAACCCAACTGAGGTTCGCTCCATGCCACCCTTAAGTGACTTATCTTTAAATTGAGTCATGCGGCTGGCCTCACCAAAACCAGTTTGGCAGCCCAAGACCCAAGCTAACTGCGCGTGCTGCGGCACTTGGCTTTGCACGAAAAGTGTACTTTTTTCAGGATCCACCCCTGCCGCAATAATTTGTGCAAAGGCAAGCAGCGTTCTTTGATGTAAAACCTTTGGTTCATGTTCTATGGTAATCGCGTGCAAATCGACAACTGAGTAAAAGGTTTCATGGGTATTTTCTAGTAGCGCCCATTGCTTTAACGCACCTAAATAATTGCCTAATTGAAATGAGTCAGCGGTGGGCTGAATGCCGCTTAAAACTCGCTTTTTATTGGTCATGTCTTCCTTCAACGCTTTCGATTCTAGTTACTTTTATTCGAGAAATTCTTCTAACATCGATTTCTAATACTTCAAATTTGCACTGCTCGGCTACTATTTCCGCGCCAACGAAAGGTAGCCGTCCTAGGCGAGAAACCATAAACCCGGCAACTGTGTCATAAGGACCCTCAGGAATTTCTATATGGGTGCGCTCAGCAAAATCTTCCAAATTCTCTAAGCCGTCTATTTCAACAGATCCATGAAAGTCTAATTCACGAATTGGCTCAATTTCAGTTTCTGTTTCATCTCTGATATCACCGATTAATTCTTCAACTAAATCTTCTAGTGTCACGATTCCATCGGTTCCACCAAACTCATCCACCACGATTGCCATGTTTTGATTTACTTTTCTAAGTTGCGCCAGTGCGTTAAGGATAGTTACTGTGCCTGGTAATTTTTGAATTGGTTTGGTTATCTTACGAACTCTAATTTCTAGATTTCTAATGTCAGAGAGCATTATCTGCTTAATGCTTACCACGCCAATCACATCATCTAAAGAATTTTCAACTACTGGAAACAAAGTGTGCGGTAACTTCTCTGCCTGCTTGACAGCCTCTGATACTGGAATATCAGCTGAAATGAAATCAACTTCAGTTCGTGGTGTCATTACCTCTTTAATTTCTTTATCAACTGCCGAAAATAGGTCATCAATAACTGCCCGCTCGTTTTCTGTTAATTCTTCGTGGGCCGCCACTAAGTCTCGCAGTTCTTCTCCACTAATCGACTCTTTAGTTGAGCTTGGATCAACCCGCAATAAACGCAAAATAAAATTCGTAGAGACGCTAAGTAGCCAAATAAATGGGCGAGTGATCCTTGCTAAAGCTTCTAATGGCCCTGCCAACCAAATCGCCCATCGCTCTGCAGCGTGCAAAGCTAGCCGTTTAGGAACCAACTCTCCGAGCACTAAAGAAAAGAATGCAATCACGATTGTCACTAAAACAAAAGAGGTAACTGCAGCTGCATTATCACTGAATAAGTTAGTAAGTACTGGAGTTAGATAGGGCGATATTTGAGAAGCCCCAAGACCGGCCGAAATAAATCCGGCTAGCGTCACCCCAACTTGCACAGCTGCAAGAAATCGATTGGGATCTTTTACTAATTCACTAAGCCATTTGCCGCGACGGCCTTTGGTTTCTAATAGTTTTTTTACTTGTGATTCTCGCAAGGAAACCAAGGCAATTTCAGTTCCAGCAAAAACTCCACCTAACAAGACGAAGAAAAGAACTAAAAGTAAATCGCTAACGAGCGGGTTCATAGCGTGAGATTACTGTATTGCCAGCTAGGCCATTGCGGCATCAAGATTTTGCTTGATTGCTGCCAAAAATTCTTGTGTAGTCAACCAAGGCTGATCTGCGCTAATCAAGCGAGCGAGGTCTTTAGTCATTTGGCCATTTTCAACAGTCTGGATACAAACTGCCTCTAACCGCTCAGCAAACTCAGTCACTGCTGGTGTTTGATCTAATTTTCCTCTGTGGGCTAAGCCTTGTGTCCAAGCAAAAATTGAGGCAATTGGATTTGTTGAAGTGGGTTCACCTTTTTGATGGCGACGATAATGTCTCGTAACCGTTCCATGTGCCGCTTCTGCTTCTACAGTTTTTCCATCTGGAGTCATCAATACGCTAGTCATGAGGCCAAGCGAGCCAAATCCTTGTGCCACGGTATCGCTTTGCACGTCACCATCGTAATTCTTACAAGCCCAGACATATCCGCCTTCCCACTTTAGAGCGGTTGCAACCATGTCATCTATTAGACGGTGTTCGTAGGACAAACCAGCTGACGCAAATTCATTTTTAAATTCGCTTTCGAAAACTTCAGCAAAGATATCTTTGAAGCGTCCATCGTAAGCTTTAAGAATCGTATTCTTGGTTGAAAGGTAGACCGGATAATTTCTACTCAACCCGTAGCGAAATGAAGCACGAGCAAAATCTCTGATGCTGTCATCAAAGTTATACATACCCATAGCAACTCCGCCATTTTCAAACTTTGCTACTTGCATCTCAACCGGGGCTGATCCATCTTCGGGAGTGTAAGTAATGGTTACCGTTCCGGGCCCTTTAACTACAAAGTCGGTAGCTTTGTATTGATCACCATGTGCGTGACGACCAATGATGATTGGTTTCGTCCAGCTAGGTACCAATCGTGGAATATTTTGAATGATGATGGGTTCCCTGAATATAACTCCACCCAAAATATTTCGGATAGTTCCATTCGGTGACTTCCACATCTTCTTTAACCCAAATTCTTCGACTCTCGCTTCGTCTGGGGTAATAGTTGCGCACTTAACGCCAACTCCATGTTTCTTAATCGCGTTTGCTGCATCTATTGTTACTTGATCGTCAGTCTTGTCGCGGTATTCAATTCCAAGATCGTAATATTCAAGGTTTACATCAAGAAATGGCAAAATCAACTCATCTTTAATAAATTGCCAGATAATGCGAGTCATTTCATCACCGTCTAACTCAACAACGGGATTTACAACTTTAATTTTGCTCATTGTTCCTTTTCCTATTTATCTTTAACGTCTGCTTGCTTTGCTCTAACTGCTTCAGCAGCAGTCAAAAGTGCGGATTTTTCATTTTCAGTAAGCGGTGTTTCTACAACAGATACAACCCCAGCCGAACCTATTTTTGCTTCAACGCCTAGGTAGACGCCTGAAATTCCATATTCGCCATCAACCCATGCGCAAACCGGTATTACTTCACCTGAATCTTCGATCACCGCTTTTGCCATGCGAGCGGCAGCAGCACTAGGTGCGTAGTAGGCAGAGCCAGTTTTAAGAAGCGCCACGACTTCTGCTCCCCCGTTTCTAGTCCTCTCTACTAACTCATCAATCTCAGATTCGCTCAACATTTCACTTAGTGCTTTGCCACCTACTGATGATTGACTTGGTACGGGAACCATCGTGTCACCGTGGGATCCCAAGGTAAGAGTTTTGACATCTGCTATTGGAACCCCTAGTTTTTCTGCTACAAAGTTTGTAAAACGTGCTGTGTCAAGCATTCCCGCTTGTCCTAAAACTTTCTTTTTATCAAATCCAGTTGCAATTTGTGCCAAGGCCGTCATTTCATCTAAAGGATTCGAAACCACAATTACCACGGCATTAGGTGCGTGCTTTGCAACATTTTCCGCCACCTGACGAACAATCTTCGCGTTAGTGTCAATTAGATCCATTCGACTCATGCCCGGTTTTCTAGGAAGTCCAGCTGTTATCACCACAATGTCTGAGTCTTTAATTGCTTCGTAACCAGATCCATCTAATCCTGTGGTTTGGCCTACAACTTTCGTTTCAAAACCTTCGATTGAGCGAGATTGATTCATATCTAAAGCCAGGCCCTCGGCTTTGCCCTCTACTACATCGGTTAAAACTACTGTCTGAAAAATGTCATACTCGGCTAAACGCATTGCGGTAGTGGAGCCATAAAAACCTGCTCCCACAACTGTGACTTTGCCTTTTCTTGGCATGGGCGAAGCATCCCCTCAAGATAAATTTTGAAGCAACTTTTGCATTTCCAATCTTAATAGGAGGAAAGTCCTGACTAAGCAGGGACAACTATGGCAAGAACCACTAGTGAAATCGTGAACCCTAGCAAAATTGCAGTGTCAAGTGCCCTATGTCTAACCGCTAACCATCCTGCAGCAAAACGGCTCCAAGTGAGCCGAAAGACGGTAGCTAGCGACAAGGCTGCAGCCAAAATGTAGGTACCGATACGAAAGTCAGTTACATTCGCTACAACCAACCCCGATAATGCCAAAGTAATTACTAAAAAGCTTGGATACTGTCGCTTTATTAAGCGTAAGGCTCTATTACCTTCTGAAGGATTTGGATTTGAGCTAACCAAACGTAATTTGCTGGATCTCTCGTTAAAAGCCTTTGCTGATTCGCCCATGCTTCAGAGATTACCTCACGCCTCGAGCAAAATACGCTGCTAGTAACACCAAAAAAGCTCCTGAAAATATTTGCCATCCTAAATCTATTCCCAAAAAGAGATAGTCCAAAAACAAAGCCGAAACCAATTGGCCACTTATTGTCGCTAGGGTAAAAACAAGCACCCCTAAAATTCTCACTAACCATGCCGCAATTAAAACAAAACTCGCACCCAGCAGGCCTCCAGAATAAAGCCACCAAGTCCTTGGAAAATCTGGAATTGAATTATTTAAAATTATAAAGCTAATCAAAAAGATTGTTCCCACCAAAATAGAAACTGGGAAATTAATAAAGGTAGCAATTTTAGTGCTTGTTATCGTGGCTAGCTTTGAATTAAAAGCTAACTGAAAAATTTGTGCAATACCTGCCAAAGCTACAATAAAAAGCGGAAACAAGAATAGTTTTTCTTCAGGATTATATACTGCAACAGCTACTGCGATTAACGCCAATAGCGCAGAAAAGAGTCTAATTATATTTATGCGATAACGCTGCAGTGAACCAAAACCAAAACGATCCATGATTAAAGAGGTAAAATTCGCTGAAGCTACTACCCCAATTGTGAAAAGCCCAGCACCTAAGCTGGCAACTGCGTAAGCGCTAGTTGCGACATAGATCGCTCCAAAGGCGCCACCGAATAACATCCAAATGGGAATTTCTTTCTTTTGTAACTTCTGAAAGAAAGTAGTTAGCGTCTGTCTAAAGGTTTTTGAAAACAAAAAAAACAACACCGCTAAAAAAGCGCCTATATTTGATATTAGGCCAGCCCAGAGACTGTCGGTAGCTTTTGCTAACTCTCCGCTAATAAAAGCTTGTGAGGCAGCTAAAGCTCCAGCTGCTACGGCAATGGGAATTGCCAAAAAATTAATGCGAGAAATGTCGCATTCCCGTGGTGTACATAGAAATGCCCGACTTCTTAGCTAGATCAATGACTGCTTCATCGTTCTTAGATCCACCTGGATGCACTACCGCCGTGACCCCTGCCGCTATTAAAACTTCCAGCGCGTCAGGGAAGGGAAAGAAAGCGTCTGAAGCACAAACAGCTCCCTTTGCACGATCTTGCGCCCGCCAAGTTGCCAGACGAGCCGCATCTACTCGATTAACTTGCCCCATTCCTATGCCAACTGCCGCAGTATCTTTAGCAAGCAAAATCGCATTCGACTTTGGTGCCCTTACCGCCCTAAAGGCAAATTCCAAATCCGCTAAAACTCCTTTGCTTACTGCAGGGCCCGCAACTAAATCCCAAGTTTCTGGCTCATCGTGATATGCCGAGACGTTATCTACCGATTGCATAAGCACACCGCCGGAAATAGTTCGCCACTCCACTCGATGGCCTGGATGCGGGCCTGCTACCTGTAGAAGTCGCAAATTTTCTTTTGCTTTCAAAATTTCTAAGGCAGCTTCATCAAAACCAGGTGCAACAACTACTTCAAAAAAGATTTCACTAATTGCGCTAGCCGCCGCTGCATCTATGAATCTGTTGCTAGCAATTACTCCACCAAATGCACTTACTTTGTCTGTTGCTAAGGCTTTATTAAAAGCAGTTGCTAAATCATCTGCGATAGCGATTCCACAAGGATTTGCGTGCTTAATAATTGCTACACATGGCTCTGGATGATCAAATGCCGCACGCCTTGCGGCATCCGCATCAACGAAATTGTTATAACTCATTAACTTGCCATGAAGAATTTTCGCTTTTGCTACCCCTGGTTCACTGGTTTGACCTACATAAAGGGCTGCCTTTTGGTGCGGGTTTTCACCGTAACGCAAATCCTGCAATTTGTTGTAAGTGACGCCCACCCAATTAGGAGCTTCAGGTGACTCGTTTCGAGCAAACCATCTCGCGATTATCGAGTCATAAGTTGCAGTATGGGCAAATGCAGCCGCAGCAAACTTTTGACGTTGCTCGGTTGTAATTTCACTGCCTAATAAATTTATAAATTCTTTGTATTGTTGAGGGGAAACTAGCGTTACTACGTTTTTATAATTTTTTGCCGCTGCTCGAATTAAAGTCGGTCCACCGATATCAATCTGCTCAATGGTCTCTTCTGGGCTCGCTCCACCATTTACAGTTTCACTAAATGGGTAAAGATTTACAATTATTAAATTAAATGCTTCAATATTTAATTCATCTAGAGTTTTTTTATGCTCTGGGTTAGTTAAATCAGCCAAAATCCCCGCATGAATTTTAGGGTGAAGTGTTTTAACTCGTCCATCTAAAATTTCTGGAAAATCTGTAACTTCACTGACAGGTGTGCTCGATATGTTGGCAGCAGCTAATTCTGCTTGTGTGGATCCTGTCGAAATAATTTCATAATTGTGATTAATTAAGGCCTGAGCGAGATCAATTAAGCCAGACTTGTCAGAGACGCTAACCAAAGCTCTAGGTTTCTTTGCGTTAATAATCAATCACAACCTTTCCGCCAACAACCTGCCACTGATTGTTAACTAACAAGTCAACAACTTTGGGTAAAGCCTCTTGCTCTGCCAATTTGATTCTTTGGTGGAGCGCTTCTGGAGTATCTTGAGGCAAAACCTTAACCGTCACCT
>JAYPCW010000005.1:0-871 GCA_038124905.1 Candidatus Nanopelagicales bacterium
GTCCAGTGCAAGGGGCATCAATTAATATCCGATCAAATTTTTTATTCTTCCAAGGAGACAACCTAGAGTCACCTACGAGAACTTCTACATTCTTAAAATCTCTAATGTTATGTTTAATGAGTTTCTCTTTATGTGGATGTATGTCAACTGCTGTGATTTTTATTTGAGAAATTGCTGCCACTTGGGCCATAGTTGCGGTCTTGCCACCTGGAGCTGCACAAGTATCCAGCCAGTCCGTTTCATTTTTATCGACAAGATAATTAGCCAATAAGAACGCTGCTGCTTGACTAGCTGCATCTTGAACTCTTGGAACTATCGTTTTGATATTTTTATTGAAGTTGATCTCCCCACTGTTTAATTTCTCTGCGGTCGGAGCTAACGCGAAATTATTAGGCTTAAGAGTTTTATTTACCTTCCATAAGGTAGGCGGTTGATTATTTGCAGCTAAGAGCTTTATTAACTCTGATTCGCTCTTTGTCACTTTTTGAAACTTTTCTATTATCCAAGCAGGGCACGACCAAATTAAATCGAGTCTTCCAGGATAGGCCTGATCAATTTCTTGCTGCCATTCTTCGAAATTTCTTTCACTAACCCTGCGCAAAACTGCATTTGTGAAACCTGAGTACTTGATACCTAAATTTTTCTTTGCTTCGTTTACCCACTCTGAGACTAAGATTTCCTTGGTGGTTTTGCCAAAGAGAACTTCATAACTTGCCATCTCTAGTAAACTTAGTAATTTTTCTTCAATTTTATCTTTGCTTCTTTTGGCAGCTATTTCAATTACTGTTCTTAAAAACAATTGCCAGCGAAAAGTTCCATGAACTAAATCTGTAATTCGAGATTTATCCCCGGAACTAAAATTTGACAAGTT
>JAYPCW010000005.1:881-32472 GCA_038124905.1 Candidatus Nanopelagicales bacterium
CTTCTAGATTTGCATACAATTTTCTGTCTATGATTTCCAGATACGTACCCAAGGCAAACCCACGAGCTGATTTCATCTGAATTTTAAACTCGTTATCTTCAAGCCCCGAGCCCATTGGCTAGCGTTCATGATCGCTTTACCTGCAGGAATTACCGTTAAGATTTCTAAAACACCATCGCCGGTTTGCACAGTCACACCATTTTCAATTTTTATACTTCCTACAACTCCAAAGTCAGGCCTATTAGTAATAGTCGCTTCGCCTATTTTTATGATCTGTTCTTCCAGCAGCGTCCAAGCGAGTTTGCTGTTCATTCCAGAACGTATTAACCTTTCAATTTCTTGCTGCGGCTTATCCCAAGGGATTTGATAATCCGCTTTCGAAGTTTTGGCTGCGTAACTAACCTCTCCTTGTTGCGGAGTTGGCTTGACTCCATTTTTAATTGAAGCCAAGGCTTCCAATAACGCAGTTTGGCCTAATGGTTTAAGTTTTTCAAAAAGTGAATAAGTGGTTTCCTTTGAATCAATATCAATTTTTTTGCTCACGTAGATATCGCCATCGTCGATACCTTCAGAAATTTTAAAAACCGATACCCCTGTCTGGCTCAATCCGTTGCGAATTGCTGCAGCGACTGGGTCAGCCCCCCGCAGGGCAGGTAGTAATGAAAAGTGAAGGTTAATAAATCCTTCAGCTAAGGACTCTCGTGTTGCTTGTCTAATAATCTGACCAAAGGCAATGACTATCGCGAGTTTCGCACCTGAATTCTTTATTTTTTCCACAACTTCCAAATGGTTAATGTCATCAACTTCTAACAATTCAAGTTGTAAATCTTTAGCAACTTTTGAAACTGGCGTTTCTAAAACTTTTAAACCTCTACCCTGCGCCTTTGGTTTCTGAGTGATTACCAAAGATATTTCTACATGGGTAAAAAGCGATTTCAAATAATCCGCAGCGATTTGCGGAGTTCCTATAAAAATAACTTTCAATAGTCGACCTAGAGAGCCAATCCTTGAGTGTTGTGGGGAGACAATTTAAACGTTGGCGCCTGTTGCCCAAACCATTCCGATTCCCTAATCGCCTTCATGGCCAATTTTCTTGTTTCCGGATCGAGTCGATCTATGAAAACGATCCCATCTAAGTGATCAGTTTCATGCTGAATGCAACGGGCCAAGAGCTCGCTGCCAACTACCTCCACTGGCTCTCCATGCATATTCATTCCTTTTGCGACCACTCTCATCGCTCTTTTGGTATCAAAGGCAAGCCCAGGAACCGATAAGCAACCTTCTTCACCATCTTGCAATTCTTCGCTTAAATCTAAAATCGGATTAATCAAATGACTAGGATCGTCGCTTTCAACTTGATAGGTGAAGACTCTTAGCGAGACACCTAATTGCGGCGCAGCAAGCCCAACTCCCGGAGCATCTAGCATGGTATCTTCCAGATCTTTCACTAAATTCCTGAGTTCTTTATCGAATGTAGTTACTTCTTGAGCTTTGGTGGTTAAAATTGGATCACCGAAAAGCCTTATCTGTTTAATTGCCAAAATTCCTCACTTTTTTTGCATTCTAACTTATTAAATGAATTCAATCGAGTCGACCTTTATCAGTAAATTCTCTTTACCTCTTACGCTGGCTTTAGCTACTGCATTCTTAGCAAAAACCACCAATGGCAAAACATCATTAGCTAACAGCGCCGCTTGAAGCATTCCTTCTTGAGTCGAATCAGCTACTGGCCCCAGTATTTTTACAGCTGGGAAATCCTTGGCGCTTTCTATAACTTTTAACACTTGCTCGCTTGTGCCCTGTAGCGTAACGCTATGAGTTATTGGCGGCAATTTTGTATCTTGACGCTCATCATATTGCGATTTAATAAATGCAAACACATCTTCAGATTTGAAAAAATTAAATAAAGACTCATCTACTTCGCCATGAATAACGAATTTGGCTTGTGGGTGATTTTTTAATTGACTGATCAATCCCAACCATTGGTTAAAAACCTCTTGAAATACCTCTAATTTGGGGTTTGAAAATTGAGTCGTAGCGTTTAGCACCACGATAGAGCGATATCCAGCAACAGCAATCGGCGCCGCACCCGGAGTGCACACCGTAATAGATGGTTTATCGTCAATACGAAATATTCTTTTTTCTTTGGTTGATGAATTAACTGGAATTCCTGGAAACCGCTTTCCAATTTGGTTAAGTACTCCACCTTGACCACTCTGCAAAACCTTGAAACCAGGTGAGCCACAATGACGACATCGCGTATCGCTTTGCAAACTTGCACATCGCAGACACTGCGGAATTGCCGATTTGTCCAACAATCTCAAAGATCCGTGGCACTTAGAACAAGATAGAATTCTGTGGCAATTTTGACAAAGCAGCAGATTTGCAAATCCTTTACGCGGAACTTGAACTAACACCGGGCCAAATTTGCTCTCGCTTAAGGCTTGCCAAAGAGTTGCTGAATAATCATCTGAATTGCTTAATCTGGAATCCAAATCATTCAAGACTTCAGAAACTCTTCTAGGTGAATCTTTATTTTCAGCTAGAGTTAAATTTTTTTCCAGCATATCTTTATATCGTGTTACCGAAATACCATAACCGACATAGAGTAAGTCGCAACCTTCTAGCATTTGACGAAATTTTGCTACCTGGGGCACTTGCCAATAAGGCGCCTGTGGCGATTGATAAATATCTGAATACTCATTTAGTATGATCACCGCAAAATTCCCCCAGATCGGGGAAAAAATGGCATTGCGAGTCCCAATGACTAATTGCACTTGGCCACAGCTGATTTCTAGAAAGTTTTGATAGCGCTGAGCTGGAGCGCTATCAGCACTCAAAATTAAAAAAGGGTCTTTAGGGTCTTGCTTTTTGGTAAATTCAACGAATTGATTTATAAGGTCTTGTTCAGGAACAACGATCAGTACCTTTTTATTTTGAGATCGAAAGTTTTTTATCTCATTCCAAACCACCTCCGCCCATTGTTCTGTGGTTTTCATATGAAGGAATCGGGCCGTTGGGATGCTATTAGCAGAACTGCTCAATGAGCTTTTGTTAAGTTCTCTTGGCGAGAAATTCTTTTCAACTTGAGCGCTTCTCGGCGGAATCGCGAATCTGAGAACGTCACTAAGAGTGCCCGCGTAGTACTGCGCCGTAAGTCGAGCTATTTGTAAAACGTGTGGCTGCAGAGTGGCAAATCGGCCAATCGTTTTGTTTATTTTCGCAATTCGCTTTTCAAAGCTTGATTGAAAAAATTTCTCTACGACCCAGCCATTTACTTTCTGACGACCAAATGGGACTTGCACCCGTGAGCCAACTTTAATTTCATCAAGGAGTTCTTCAGGGATTGCATAGTCATATTCTCGATCTAAATGCGGAACAGAACTCTCTATAACTACTTTGGCGAAACTAAGTGGTCTTAGAGATTTAGCGCTGTGCGAAGCTCTTGTGTTCGATTCGTCATTTCCCAAGTGAATTCAGCGCCTTCCCGTCCAAAGTGTCCATAGGCAGCGGTCTGTCTATAAATCGGACGCTTTAAGTCAAGATCACGAATTATTGCCGCTGGTCGTAAATCAAAGACTTTGACAATTGCTTCACCTATTTTGTCATCAGCTACTGTCCCGGTGCCAAAAGTCTCTACAAAAACTCCAACCGGTTGTGCCTTACCAATCGCATAAGCGATTTGTACTTCACACTTCTCGGCGATCTTTGCCGCAACTACATTTTTTGCCACCCAGCGCATCGCGTATGCCGCAGAGCGATCGACTTTGCTGGGATCTTTGCCGCTGAAAGCTCCGCCACCGTGACGTGCCATACCGCCATAGGTGTCAACAATAATTTTTCTTCCAGTTAATCCTGCATCTCCCATAGGGCCGCCAATTACGAAATTACCGGTTGGATTAACTAGTAACCGATAATTTTTAGTATCTAAACTTTTGGCGTATTTTTCTAAAATTGGTTCAACGACTTCTTTCTTTATATCCGGAGCTAGCGTTTTAACTAAATCAACTCCACTGGCATGCTGACTTGAAATAACTACGGTATCTAAGCGGACTGGTTTATCGTTTTCGTCGTACTCGATTGTTACTTGAGTTTTGCCATCTGGCCGCAGATAATCTAAAATTCCATTTTTTCTAACTTGAGTTAACTGTTCACTTAGTCTGTGCGCTAAAAAAATTGGAAGTGGCATCAAAACATCAGTTTCGTTACAGGCATAACCAAACATCAAACCTTGATCACCGGCACCTTGACTATCTATCGGGTCACTCGATCCCTCGCGTTCTTCTAGAGCATCATCAACGCCTTGAGCAATATCCGGTGACTGCTTTCCGATCGATACAGATACACCACATGAGTTACCATCAAATCCTTTTACAGAACTGTCATATCCAATTTCGATTACGACTTGGCGCACAATTTCGGCGACATCTGTATACCCAGAAGTTGTAACTTCGCCAGCAACGTGCACTTGCCCTGTGGTGATCAAGGTTTCAACAGCAACACGGCTTGCCGGGTCTTGACGCAACATGTCATCTAAAATCGCATCACTTATTTGATCAGAAATTTTGTCGGGGTGCCCTTCGGTGACCGATTCAGAGGTAAATAATCTAGACACTAACTACCTTTCGAGTATGAAGTAATCGCACTGGGTCGGGCTCGACCGGATATCAGGCTTCAGCCTAGTAGGTAAAACTAATTTTCAGGATATTTACGCTGATAAATTTCGCTTGCGGTAGCAAGAATTTCTTGGGCCGCCTCAAATTTACTTGTTTGCTTTAGATCCCGGTGATCTTCTCTGGTTACTAACAATAAATGGGTTTCCTCAGAACCAAATACGGCACCTTGTGAAACATCGTTAGCGCAGATAAGGTCAATATTTTTTTGAAGCAGTTTCTCTCTCGCTACTCTTACTAATTCCTCAGAGTCTGGGATTGTTTCCGCAGCGAATCCAATAAATACCTTATGTTCTGAAAATTTATTTGCTAAGTCCCTCAAAATGTCTACCGTTGGTGTTAACTCTAAGGTGAGAGATTTTGGCCCTTTTTTAAGTTTTTCTTTTGCGGGAAGCTCAATCGTCCAGTCAGCGACTGCAGCAGCCATTATCACGATGTCGCTTTCTTGAACCATCTCTAACATCACTTGATGCATCTCTTTGGCTGAAGAAACTTTCACCAATTTCCATGGCCCTGGAGAATCCACGGTAGAAACCAACGTTACTTCAAAACCAGCATATGCTGCCGCTTTTGCAAGTGCTTCACCTTGTTTACCGCTCGAGATATTTGTTAAATACCGAACTGGATCAATAGCCTCTTTGGTGCCCCCTGCAGAAATAAGAATTCTGTAATGAGACTTGTTCGAAAGAAAATTTGTTATTGAACTAGCAATTTTCTTGGGATCAGGAAGTCGACCAATCCCCTCATCACCACTGGTTAGCTCACCCTTGTCAGGATTAAATACCACCAACCCACGGTTTCTTAAAGTTTTTATATTTTCTTGCGTACCTGCATGTTCCCACATTTGCGTATGCATTGCAGGGAACAAAAACACTGGTGCTGTAGTAGTTAGCACTAAGGCGCTCACGGCACTGTTAGCTTTTGCATTAGCGAGATCCGAGATGGTGTCTGCCGTAGCAGGTACCACAACTACTAAATCGGCATTTTTTGCAAGTTCTACATGCTTTACGTTTTCAGTTTCATCCCATAGTGAACTGATAACCTGGTTGCTACTTATTGCAGACCAAGTCGCCTCACCGACAAATTGCAACGCAGATTCAGTCGCGACAACTTGTACTTGGATACCAGTTTTTTTTAAAATTCGAATAACTTCTGGAACCTTATAAGCGGAAATTCCACCGGTTACCGCTATTACTACCTTTTTACCTGAATTGACCACTCCGGTGGCCTCTTTCACTATTAGGCGCTAAAGGGATCTTGATCTACTTCGCCACTTGGCGCAGCTTCTTGAGTATCTTCAGCACTAAATGAATCTTGGTAATCGTTTTCGTAGCGAGCAGCAGCTTGGGCCGCAGCCAATCTTCTTTGCTCCATTGCTAGAGCTTCTTGTGCTAGCACTTCTGGATCAACTGCTTCTGCGGTTAGTAAGCCTGCGTTAATTTCTCTCAAAGCAACAGAGAGTGATTTTTCTTGAAGCTGTGTCTCTACAAGTGGTCCGACGTACTCGAGCAAACCTTCACCCAATTGTGAGTAATAGGCATTGATTTGTCGCGCACGCTTCGCCGCGTAAATCACCAGTTGATATTTGCTTTTTGCTACGTCTAATAATTCGTCAATTGGTGGATGGGTAATACCACTGTTTCTGACCTGTACCACGTAAACCCCGGATTTCTCTGTACTTAAAGCGACTCGCAGTAGTTTAGCAGTTGCTCGAAACTAGCCGCTAAGTCGTCATTAATGAGGACGATATCGAATTCTGCCTGTGCCGCAATCTCTTCTTGAGCAATGTGAATCCTGTCGGCGATCTCAGCTGGACTCTCGGTGCCACGTTGGAGTAGGCGATCTCGTAAAACCTCGAGGTTGGGTGGTGCAATAAAAATGAAGGCTGCCTCAGGCGAGGACTTCATTATTTGACGAGCACCGGCTAATTCAATTTCCAAAATTACTCTTTGTCCGAGTTTAGTTTTTTTCTCAACTTCAGAACGGAGCGTCCCGTACCTAGCTCCAGCAAATTGGGCCCATTCCAAGAATCCGTTTTTTTGAATCAAATCATCAAAATCTTTTTCGGAAATGAAAAAGTAGTCTTTACCATTTTCTTCGCCTTCTCGGATTTTTCTAGTGGTCGCCGATATTGAAAGCGAGTATTTTGAGCTACTCGCTAATAATTTTTTGACTAAACTGCCTTTACCAACACCTGAAGGCCCAGTTATAACAATTAAATTACCGTTCACTCGCCAAATTCTTTGATCAAAGCAGACAACTGATGCTCCCCTAATCCTTTAATTCTTCTTGATTCAGCAATTTTAGCTTTTTCCATGAACTTGGCAGCCTTTATCTTCCCCACCGCCGGAAGTGCCTCAAGCAAGGCAATTACTTTCATTTTTGCCAATGACTCTTCGGTTCTCGCTCTTTCGATAATTTCATTGACCGATACTTCTTTATTTTTTAATTGTTCTCTAATTCTGGCTCGGAACTTTCTAGCGGCAGCAGCTTTTTCGAGTGCCGCTCGACGCTGTTCAAGCGTTAAATGTGGAACCGCCAACGAAACTCCTAATAGTAGAGTTTAATTTTAAAGTATTTGATTGACTTTGTGGGCGATTTCCTGAGCATTTTTCCCCACATCACCTTTAGCGGTAATTGGTCTACCTACAACTAACAAATCACTACCGGCTTTTATCGCCTCCTCCGGAGTCATCACTCGCTTCTGATCAGTGGCATCTGATTTTTCAAAGCGAACACCTGGAGTTATTAACGTTACATCAGAGCCCACCGCTGCTCTAATAGCAGAAACCTCAAGTGGACTGGAGACTATTGCCTGTGCGCCCGCATCAACCGATTGTTTAGCCAATTTTGTAACCACTGCTAACACATCAGTGACTCCAAAAGGAGCTAAATCTGAAACCTCCAGCGATGTCAATATTGTTACTGCAACAATTTTTGTGTTTGGTAGAACTTTTGCCGCCCGGTTAATCATCTCTGGGCCGCCTGAAGCGTGAACCGTCAAATATTCTGGAGCTATATCCTTGAGGCTTTTGGCCGCATTTTCTACAGTCTGAGGAATATCATGAAGTTTTAGGTCTAAAAATAACTTGGCCTCAGGAGCTAATTGCCTGACTGCCAAAGTTGCGCGCCTTGAATCCCTGAGAAATACCTCTAGCCCAACTTTCATGCACTCTAAATAGGGAGAAGTTTTTTCAATCCAGTCCTTCATCACATTCAGATCGGGAGCATCTAAGGCCAAGGCAATCGGTGCTTTTTTAGTCATGAGCTGCATTTCTAACCGAAGCTAGTGAATCTATTTTTTTATTACCAAGTTTCTCGGCTATTTCATTATGAATTCTCACTGGAGCTGAGGGATCATTGAAAATAGCTGTTCCAACTGAGAGTGCATTGGCACCTGCAGCTATAAATTCCAATCCATCACTGCCGGTTCTTAATCCACCCGAGCCAAGAATGAAGACTTCACTAAAAGCAGCTCGAACCTGATGGATGCATCTAACAGCTACTGGCCGAATTGCCGGCCCGGAAAGACCGCCAGTACCTCCGCTCAGTACTGGTTTAAAGGTATTGGTATCAATTGCCATTCCCAGCAGCGTATTTATCAGGCTTAGACCATTGACTCCTGCCTTAATAACCGAACCTGCGATTTCAACAATGTCGGTTACATCTGGAGATAGCTTTGCCAAGAGTGGAACATTGCTAATGTGTTTCCTCACTGCTTTGACCGCATCTTGCGCGGTTACTGGATTACAGGCAAAAACCTTATTTCGATTCTCTACATTAGGACATGAAATATTTACTTCAATCGCTAAGATTTCCGGCCGATTTTTTAATTTATAAGCGAGTTTAGAAAATTCTTCAACAGTGTTACCAGCAATAGATACAATCGTGGCAATCTTTCTCTCACTTAGCCAGCTGAGGTCATTTTCAAGAAAGTAATCAATTCCAGGCCCTTGCAGCCCAATGCCATTCAGCATGCCACTTGGCGTCTCGCTCATACGTGGCGTAGCTCTACCTGCTCTCGGTTCAAGCATCACGCTTTTAGTCACAACACCACCAATGGAAGTTAAATCCATAAAGTTAGATAGTTCTTTACCACTTGCCGCGCACCCTGAAGCAGTGAAAACTGGGCTGGCAAGTTTAACTCCAAAAAAATCGCAGCTCATATCAACTGCACCACTATTAGTTTTTGTGACCATTAGTGATTTCCAGATCCGAATGTTTCAGATGGCACCGTGCCAACATCGCTCCATCTCACTTTTTCGCCATTAAAGATTGGTCCATCTACGCATGAGCGCAACATTCTGGTTACGCCGTCTTCTCCTATAACCGGAAGCACACACGTCATACAAACTCCAATTCCGCAAGCCATAGCTTCTTCAACTGCGGTAAAAGAATAAATTTTATTTGCCTTGGCAATCTCAGTAATTGCGCTAAGCATTGGCATTGGTCCGCAAGAATAGATAACTTGACTAGAGGTTTTTTCAATTAACTCTGGTAGTGGATCAGTTACAAATCCAGTTTGTCCTGCTGACCCGTCGGCTGTAGTAATTACCACATTGTGACCTAAGCGTCGCGCTTCTAATAATCCAAATAGTTTTTCACTATTTTGCGCGCCTAAAATGAAATCCACACGGCAACCTCTGTTTTTCAGCGCTTCTGCCAGTCTAAAAAGTGGTGCCGAACCATATCCGCCACCAATCAAAATGCAAGATACTGGATCTTTTGGAATCGGAAACGGCTTACCCAGCGGTCCAACAATATTTACCGAATCATTTCTTCTTAACTGCGTAATCCATTTCGTGCCTTCACCGTGAGCGGCAACAACAATTTCAATGCTTCCGCCGTAAACACCACGATCTTGTGCCTGATAAATGCTAAAAGAGCGTCGCAAGATAAGTGAGCTAGCTAATCCATCAATCGACAAAGTAACAAATTGTCCCGGTTTATAGGACTTTGGTATATCTCCTGCAGTTAGAGAAATTAGGTGATAAGCCCCAGCGCGACTATTAGAGATAACACTTGATTCATGTTGGATAGGCATCTACAGCTCCGCTCGAGCTAAATTAATGGTTTTAGCGTGAGATTGCAGGCTCTCCACCTGCATTCCTTCTTTATTCAGTGCCGCGATCGCGCCAGCAGCTGCCTTAAGGCCTCTTGCCGTAGTAATTATTGGAATCATTCGCAAAGTAGCTGCGGTCCTTATTTCATATCCATCAACTCTTGGCCCAACTCCAAATGGAGTGTTAACCACTAAATCAATAAGTCCCTCATTAATCGCCTGAATGGTGGTTTTTTCACCTGCTACTTCACCTTCGTAATGCTTTCTTAGCACTTCTGCCTTGATTGAGTGTTCGGCTAGAAACTTTGCGGTACCACTAGTGGCAAAAACCTTAAAACCCAAGTTATACAAAATCTCAATAGAATCCTTCATTTCTGTTTTATCTCGATCTGCTGCAGAAATAAATACCGAGCCACTTTTAGGTAGCCCGCTACTAAAGGCACCACTTTGAGACTTTGCGAAGGCCATTGCAAAACTGTGATTAATTCCCATAACTTCGCCTGTTGATTTCATTTCAGGACCCAGCACCGTATCTACTCCATGAAATCTTCCAAAAGGCAATACGGCTTCTTTAACGGCAATTGGAGCATTACTCAATTTAACTGTTACGTCATTGTTTGGCAGGACGCCTACTTTTTTCAAATCTGCAATGCTCTCACCAGCCATAATGCGACTTGCTGCTTTGGCAATCGCAGTTGCGGTCGCTTTGGCAACAAAAGGAACCGTACGACTTGCCCTTGGGTTAGCTTCCAATACATAAAGCTGCCCTTGGTGAAGTGCAAATTGCACATTCATCAATCCCCGAACACCAATACCTTCGGCTAACTTTCTAGTACTCTCGGCAATGTCTTTGATGTCATCATCGCTCAAAGAAACCGGAGGAATCACACAAGCAGAATCCCCAGAATGAACCCCCGCTTCTTCGATATGTTCCATGATTCCTGCGATATAAATATCAGTGCCATCAAAAAGCGCATCAACATCTATTTCTAAAGCGTCGTCTAGAAACCTATCTACTAAAACTGGATGTTCAGGGGCAATGGCCGTTGCTTTTTGTATGTACTCTTCAAGCAAGTTTTCATCGTAAACAATTTCCATGCCACGTCCACCCAAGACATAACTAGGGCGAACTAATACTGGATAGCCAATTTCTTCTGCAATGATCTTTGCTTCTTGGTAACTTCTGGCTGTGGCGTGCTTAGGGGCAATTAAATGTGCTTTAGCCAAAACTTCTCCAAATGCACCTCTGTCTTCCGCGGCGTGTATTGCTTCTGGAGCGGTTCCTAATATCTCTACGCCCTCGGCTTTTAATCCTTGCGCCAAACCGAGTGGAGTTTGTCCACCAAGTTGAACTATTACTCCAAGGAGTTCACCTGAATTACTTTCAGCATGTATAACTTCAAGAACATCCTCAAGCGTAAGCGGCTCAAAAAATAAGCGATCAGAAGTGTCATAATCCGTTGAAACAGTTTCTGGATTGCAATTAATCATTATGGTTTCAAAGCCAGCTTCAGATAGGGTTTGGGCAGCATGCACGCATGAGTAATCAAACTCAATACCTTGCCCAATTCGATTTGGACCAGATCCTAGAATAATAATTTTTTTCTTATCAGAAGGAGCGAGTTCAGTTTCTTGATCCCAAGATGAATAGTGATAAGGCGTATAAGCTTTGAACTCTGCCGCACAAGTATCTACTGTCTTATAAACCGGTCTTAAATTTCGTTTGTGGCGATACTCTCTCACTTCAGCTTCACTTAATCCAAGAATATCTGCGATTTGCTTATCGCTAAAACCATGACGCTTAGCCGTTTTAATTAAATCTTCAGATAACTCCCCTTGGAGTTTAATTTCTTTAGCTACCTCATTAATAAGTTGAATTTGATCTAAGAACCATGGATCAATTTTGGTACTTTCATAAAGCTCTTCTACGCTTGCTCCCAAGAATAGTGACCGTTGTACCGTTTTAATTCTTCCATCAGTGGGGATGCTTGCTTTCTCTATTAATTGATTTATTTCTACTTGCTCAGGTTCGAAACTGAAAATACTTTCTTTTTTCTCTAGGCTTCGAAGTGCTTTTTGTAAACTCTCAGTGAAGTTTCGCCCAATTGCCATCGCTTCGCCAACACTTTTCATGTGGGTGGTTAAGACCGGATCAGCTTGCGGGAATTTTTCAAAAGCAAATCTTGGCACTTTAACCACGATATAATCCAGGGTTGGCTCAAAAGATGCAGGAGTTTTTTTAGTGATGTCGTTAGCAATTTCATCCAAGCTGTAACCCAAAGCCAAGCGAGCTGCAATTTTTGCGATAGGAAATCCTGTGGCTTTGGATGCGAGCGCGCTTGATCGTGAAACTCTGGGATTCATTTCAATTACAATCATTCGACCATCATTTGGATCAATTGCAAATTGAATATTGCAACCACCCGTATCGACACCAACTTCTCTAATTACCTTTATCGCCATATCGCGCATCTTTTGGTATTCACGATCAGTCAAAGTGAGTGCCGGCGCGACGGTAATTGAATCACCGGTGTGAACCCCCATGGGGTCAATATTTTCAATTGAGCAAATAACAACAACGTTGTCATTTTTATCACGCATTAATTCAAGTTCATATTCTTTCCAACCCAAAATGCTTTCTTCAAGTAAAACTTCACTAGTTGGTGAAGCGGATAACCCAGCAGTGGCAATCTTTATCAACTCTTCTTCATCGTTAGCAAAACCGGAACCCGCTCCACCCATGGTGAAAGAGGGTCTCACCACTAAGGGATAACCCAAAACTTTCGCAGAACTTAAAACCTCATCCAACGTGTGACAGATTGCGCTCCGAGCTACTTCCCCACCTATTTTTTGCACTAGAGTTTTAAATATTTCTCTATTTTCACCTGATTCGATGGCGGCAACATTAGCGCCAATCAGTTCGACTTCATATTTTTCAAGCACTCCATTTTTGTGCAAAGCCATTGCAGTGTTGAGCGCAGTTTGTCCACCCAAAGTTGGCAGCAACGCATCTGGTCTTTCTTTGGCAATAATTTTTTCGACTATTTCTGGATTAATTGGCTCGACATAAGTCGCATCTGCAAACTGCGGATCTGTCATGATCGTAGCTGGATTTGAATTTACTAAAATTACTCTCAAGCCTTCTTGCTTCAATACCTTGCAAGCCTGGGTGCCGGAATAATCAAATTCACACGCTTGTCCAATCACAATCGGGCCCGAGCCGATAATTAATACAGATTTAATCTCTTCGCGTCTAGGCATTTGCATTTTCTTTCATTAGATCAACAAAGCGATCAAATAAGTAGTCAGCGTCGTGCGGCCCAGCAGCCGCCTCTGGATGGTACTGAACGCTAAATGCTTTTGCTTCTTTTACTTGCAACCCCTCAACCACATCATCATTTAGACACCGGTGGGTAACTTCACCTAAACCAAATTCTGTCTCAAAAGTAGCTGCATCGCTTTTCACTGCAAAACCGTGATTGTGAGTTGTGATTTCAACTTTTCCCGAAGCTAGGTCCATAACAGGTTGGTTTTGCCCTCGATGGCCGAAAACTAATTTATATGTGTCTAAACCTAATGCTCTCCCTAATATTTGATTTCCAAAACAAATTCCAAACAGTGGCCGATGAGATTTTAAAACTTCTTTAGTAACTCCAACTAGATGTGTTGCCGTAGCCGGATCACCTGGTCCATTTGATAAAAACACGCCATCCTTGCCAACTTTTAAGACCTCAGAGGCCTCGCTGCTAGCTGGCAAAACATGAGTTTCAACCCCCCGCTTGGCCAAGTGATTGAGAATATTTGTTTTCATTCCAAGATCTAGAGCCGCGATTTGAAACTTTTTTTCACCTTCCGCCGGATAAACAAAAGCAGTTTTAGTACTAACGTCTTCAGTTAAGTTTGCACCTTTCATTTGGGAAGATCCCTTAACTAATTCCACGAGCTCTTGATCTGATTTGCTTACCTGCTCGTCCGAAAAGATACCGGATCGCATTGCACCAATATCGCGCAAATGTCTGGTTAGTGCACGAGTATCAACTTGAGAAATACCAACGATTTTTTGCGCGATCAACTCTATTTCTAAAGTTCGCTTACTCCTCCAATTAGAATCGATTCGAGAAGGGTCGCGAACTACATAACCCGCCACCCAAATTTTGCTAGATTCATTGTCTTCATCATTAAATCCAGTATTACCAATATGTGGTGCGGTCTGAATAACGATTTGTTTGTAGTAGGAAGGGTCGGTCAATGTTTCTTGGTAGCCAGTCATTCCAGTAGCAAAAACTGCTTCTCCAAAAGCGCTACCTTTAGCGCCAAAATGTTCACCAACAAAAACTCTGCCGTCTTCTAAGACTAATTTTGCAAGATCGCGCTTTTGGAAGAATCTACTCATTTGATTGCTTTCTCTCTAAAGGTGATTTTTCCTTTATGAATAGTAAGAATTGGTTTAGAAATTAGTTTCATTCCGTGATAAGGGTTGTTACGACTCAAAGAAAAACTATTTCGCGCATCTACTTGATATTCAATATTTGGGTCAACCAGGCAAAGATTGGCTATTGCTCCTGGCTCAATAGTTTGGCCTTGATCTTGATGTCCAGCAATTTCCGCTGGTTTTTCGCTCATCACTCGAGCCACATCTCGCCAAGAAAATTTTCCGCCTTGGACCATCACAGTGACCACAACTGATAGCGCGTTTTCTAGACCCAGCATTCCAAAAGCAGCGCTAGCCCACTCAGTTTCTTTATCTTCTAGTGGGTGAGGCGCGTGATCGGTTGCTACTACATCGATTACGCCACTAGCTAAAGCCTCACGTAACGCCAAGACGTCATCTTTATGCCTGAGTGGTGGATTCACCTTGAACACTGGATTGTAGTCTTTTACGAAATCTTCATCTAACAATAAGTGATGGGGCGTCACTTCCGCTGTGACATTTATTTGTTTATCTTTAGCTCTCGCTAATAACTCCACAGTTCCTTTTGTTGAGGCATGGCAGATATGTAAACGAGAATCAACCAACTCACATAGCAAAATATCTCGTGCAACTATTGCTTCTTCAGCTACATTAGGCCATCCAGTTAGTCCTAGTGTTGCAGAAAGTGCTGACTCGTTCATTTGCCCGTTAGCACTTAGTCGACTTTCTTGAGCGTGTTGAGCAACCACTCCATTAAACGCCTTAACGTATTCCAACGCACGGCGCATTATTACTGAATCTTCTACGCATTTGCCATCATCGCTGAATATTCGAACTTTCGCTTTAGAGTCTGCCATCGCTTTAAGTTCAGCTAACTGTGATCCCGCTAAAGAAACTGTCACTGCTCCAACTGGGTGCACAGAAACTAAACCGGTATCCTCACCTAACCGATAAACTTGCTCTACAACTCCAGCAGTATCGGCAACTGGATTCGTGTTTGCCATCGCATGCACCGCAGTGTATCCACCGCAAGCAGCAGCCCTCGCCCCAGAAAATACAGTTTCGGCGTCTTCTCTACCCGGTTGACGCAAATGCGTGTGCAGATCCACCAAACCCGGCAAGAGAACTTTGTCTTTAGCGTCAATTACTTCTTCAGCATTACTAATCTTGCCCGCCGGTTTAACTTCAACTATTTTTTGATCTTGGATCAAGACATCTTGCGCTGCTTCACCTAAAACTTTCACATTTTTTATTAATAAACTCATTCTGCTACCCCACTTAGTAAGTGATAAAGAACGCTCATTCGCACGCTTACTCCATTTGTGACTTGAGAAGTAATTAGCGATCTTGGGCTATCGGCTACTTCTGCTGTTATTTCCATGCCTCGGTTCATGGGGCCAGGATGCAACACAATTGAATTAGGCTTCATCGCCTCCAGTCGTTTGGCATTAAGACCAAAATCTCTCGCATACTCTCGAGCGTTAGGAAAATACGCCGCATTCATTCTTTCTTGTTGTACTCGAAGCATCATCACAGCATCGAGCTCTGGCAACGCTTCGTCAAGATTAAAAGATGCTTGGCAATTCCAAGTGTTAACGCCTATCGGCAACAAGGTTGGTGGAGCGATTAGAACACACTCAGCTTTGAGCAGACTAAGTAGCAAGACGTTACTTCTAGCTACTCGCGAATGCAAAATATCTCCGACTATTCCGACTTTGATCCCGGAAAGATCTTTCTGCCCCGGTGCGAGAGTTTCTCTCAAGGTGTACGCGTCGAGTAAAGCTTGAGTGGGATGTTCATGCGTTCCATCACCGGCATTAATTACTCTTGAATTTATCCAGCCGGAATTAGCCAAGGTTTGAGCCGCTCCACTAGCCCAGTGTCTTATTACAACTGCATCTGCCCCAATTGCTTCGAGAGTTTGCGCGGTGTCTTTAAGGTTTTCTCCCTTAGAAACGCTAGACCCTTTAGCGCTGAAAGTGATTACATCTGCGCTCAATCTTTTCGCCGCAGCTTCAAAAGAAATTCTAGTTCTGGTTGAATCTTCAAAAAACAAATTTACGACTGTCCTGCCTAGCAATGTAGGTAGTTTCTTAACTGATTTACCGCCTACCTCTGCCATTGATTTAGCAGTATCTAATATTGAAATTGCTTCACTAGCATTTAAATTATTTATGCTGTACAGATGCTTCAATCTGTCACCTCTACCTCATCTACGCCATCAATCTCTTTTAATTTGACTTTGATTGATTGAAGTTCTGAAGTTGGCAAGTTTTTGCCCACGTAATCAGGGCGAATCGGCAACTCTCGATGGCCCCGATCTATCAATACCGCTAGCTGAACTTTTCTAGGGCGTCCAATAGAGACAATTGCATCTAGTGCCGCTCTGATGGTTCTTCCGGAATATAAGACGTCATCTACTAAAACCACCACGGCTTCATCAATATTGATCTGAGGAATTTTAGTTTCCTGCGGAGTTCTCGCCGGCCTGAGTCGAACATCGTCGCGATACAAAGTTACGTCTAGCACCCCGTGCTTTACATCTTTGCCTTCGATTTCAGATATTTTTTTAGCGATGCGCTCTGCTAACGGAACACCACCACTAGGTATGCCAAGAATTAATAAATCTTTAGAACCCTTGTTGTTTTCTAGAATTTCATGGGAGATTCGAACGATGGCTCGACTTATGTCTGAGCTCTCTAATACAAGGCGAGATTTCACTCGACCTCCTTCTTCGCCTCACGGGACGAACTTAAAGGATGTCTATCTATTAAACCCTAACATAGCAAAGGATCTAACTTTCCTTCGATCCAAAACCTACTTTATGAACTCTCATGCCATTTGTAGTTCCAGGTATTCCCGGTGGAACTCCCGCCACAATCACCACAAGCTCCCCTTCGCTCGCCAGCCCATGAGCGATTAGATCGCGATCAACCTGATCAACCATTTCGTCTGTGTGATGAACAACGCCAACTAAATAGGGCGTAACACCCCAAAGTAAAGATAACTGTCTTAACACTCTCGGTAATGGCGTATAGGTGAGAATTGGTATTTGCGATCTATGACGCGCCATTAATCTTGCACTTCTTCCGGTTTCACTAAATGCAATCAAATATTTAGCCCCAATAAATTCTCCTACTTGAATCGCGGATGCAGTTAACGCCCTGGCAACCGATACGCGATTTTGTGGTTGAAGTTTAATTAATTTGTCGAGGGCTTCTCGTTCAACGTGTTCGATTACCTTTGCCATCGTTGCAACAACCAAGGCTGGATTTTCACCGACACTGGTTTCCCCCGAAAGCATTAGTGCGTCTGCCCCATCCAGAATTGCGTTGGCCACATCGCTTGCTTCTGCGCGAGTAGGTCGAGAGGCACTAATCATGGATTCGAGCATTTGGGTTGCTACCAAAACTGGCTTGCCGGCATTTCGAGCCCGCGTTATCGCATCTTTTTGAACTAGCGGAACCATTTCTAGCGGCAATTCGACACCTAGATCTCCACGAGCAATCATGATGCCATCAAAGCGATCCAAAATTTCGTCGAGATTGTCGACCGCCTGGGGTTTTTCAATCTTGGCAATGGTTGGGATCCAATAATTTTTCTCATCCATGATTTCATGAACGCGGTCAATATCAGCTGCATTTCTTACAAAAGAAAGCGCGATCCAGTCAACTTCATTGTCTAAGGCCCAGCGCAAGTCAAGTTCGTCTTTTTCACTTAATGCTGGAACGCTTACCATGACTCCAGGTAAATTTAATCCTTTATTATCGGAAATCGTTCCACCTTCTATTACTTCGCAATCTAAAGTATCTGTGGTCTTATTTTTAACTCTTAATTTGATGCGTCCGTCGTCAATTAGTAATTCATCGCCAACGGATACGTCAGCTACGATTCCGCTGTAACTTGTGGAGACGCTGGTTGCCGATCCATCTATCTTTTTCGTAGTAATCGAGAAACTTGCACCTTCTTCTAAAATTTCACGACCGTTTTTAAATCGGCCAATTCGGATTTTTGGCCCTTGTAAGTCTGCTAAGACCGCAACAGGAACATTTAATTCATCAGAAACACTTCTAACTAAATCTAATCTTTTTTGGTGTTCAGCAGCATCTCCGTGGCTCATATTTAATCGCGCCACATTCATACCTGACTTAATAAGTTGAGTGATTACTTCTTTAGAGTCAGTTGCTGGGCCTAAAGTGGCAACTATTTTTGCGCGACGCACGTGGTTATTCTATTTCTCTTTTCAACGACTCAAGGAAAGTGGTCTGTCAAAAGGCCCAATTGGTGCAGGTAACTGTGACGTACCCATTAAAAATTCATCAACATATCTAGCGCAAGATCTACCCTCTGCTATTGCCCATACTATAAGTGATTGTCCGCGACCAGCATCTCCGCACACAAAAACACCCTCTTGGTTAGTTTGAAAGGCTTCATCTCTTGCGATATTGCTTCTCTCATCTTGGGCAATACTCACTTCTTTGTTGATCCAGCTCAAATCCGGACCAGTGAAACCCATAGCTAAAAAAACATAATCGGCGGGAATTATTCGCAGTGAATTTTCAACTGGAATGAATTTTCCATTGACGAACTCAACTGTCTCAACTTCTAATCCAGTCAGCTTGCCCGCTTCACCTAAAAACCTTCGGGTGTTTACCGAATATTCCCTCTCGCCACCTTCTTCATGGGCGCTAGATACTCTAAAAATATTTGGATACAACGGCCAAGGCTGATTAGAACTTCTCGAAACAGTTGGCTCAGGCATGATCTCAAGCTGAGTAATTTTTGCTGCACCCTGGCGATGCGCAGTTCCCAGACAATCAGCGCCGGTATCGCCTCCACCGATAATTACAACTTGTTTATCAGCAACATCAATTGGAGAGTTAGGAATCTCCCCTAGGGCAAAGCGATTTGCATAAGGCAAATATTCCATCGCTTGATAAACACCCTTTAAATTACTTCCTTCAATATTTAATCCGCGCCAATTAGTAGCACCAATGGCTAAAATCACCGCATCATACCTAGTGTTTAGTTCTGCGAGTGTTATATCTATTCCTAGTTCTATGCCACAACGAAAACGAACACCTTCTTCTTCAAGTTGAGCGATTCGAGCATCTAAATGTCTTTTTTCCATCTTGAATTCTGGAATTCCGTAACGTAACAAGCCACCTGGGCGTTGGGCTTTTTCGTAAACTGCCACCGTATGTCCGACTCGGGCTAACTGTTGAGCGGCAGCTAATCCCGCTGGACCTGATCCGACTATTGCAACAGTTTTACCACTCAAGCGGTCCGGAGGTTGGGGTTTAATCCAACCTTCTTCAAATGCTCGATTTGCAATTTCAACTTCAACTTGCTTAATAGTGACCGCGTCGCTGTTAATTGCCACAACGCAAGCGCTCTCGCAAGGAGCAGGACACAATCTGCCAGTAAATTCAGGAAAATTATTAGTAGCATGCAATCGGTCGCTTGCGCTTTCCCAAGCATCTCGGTAAACCAAATCATTGAATTCCGGAATTAAATTACCTAGCGGACAACCGTTATGGCAAAAAGGTATTCCACAATCCATGCAACGGCCGGCCTGTTTTCTTAATTCTGTTTTGTCGAATGGTTCATATACTTCTTTCCAGTCCATAATTCTTAAATCGACTGGCCGCCTTTTTGGCAGACGTCTTTCCTCTTCTAAAAAACCTTTTGGATTACCCACGAGCCGCCTCCATAACCGCCTCAATCGGATCAGAACCAGAAATCTCTGCTGCCTTTATGGCATTTAACACACGCTTATAGTCCTTAGGCATGATTTTCGAGAATTTACTTTTAATTTCTTCATCACTTAAAGAAATAATCCATTTTGCTCTATCTGAATCAGTTTCTTCCCAATAGCGCTTTAGATTCACCTTTAAAAACTCTAAATCTTCATCTTCAAGGGCCTCAATCTCTACCATCTCTTGATTGATTGCTAATTCATTGACCTCAAATAGATAAGCAATTCCACCGCTCATACCCGCTGCAAAGTTACGACCAGTTGGGCCAAGAACTATGACCCGCCCCCCGGTCATGTATTCACAGCCATGATCTCCTACTGAAGAGGCAATCGCTAGTGCACCTGAATTTCTTACGCAAAATCTTTCGCCAACTTGTCCATTGATAAATATTTCACCAGCAGTAGCTCCGTAGCCAATTACGTTTCCGGCAATGGTGTTGCGTTCCGCTTCAAATTTACTTTCACGATTAGGTCTTATAACAATTTTGCCGCCGGAAAGTCCCTTGGCAACATAATCATTGGCATCACCCTCTAGTCGCAGAGTTATGCCTTTCGGCAAGAAGGCACCAAAAGACTGTCCGGCGCTACCGATAAAAGTCAAATCAATAGTCCCCTCAGCTAGACCTTCGGCGTGCTTTCTAGTCACTTCGCTGCCCAGCATGGTACCCACGGTTCTATTTGAATTTTTAATTTCAAACTGGGCACGCACGGCCTCTTTATTATTTATCGCATTCTGACAAATTTGAATTAATTCATTATCTAAAGCTTTATCTAAGCCATGATCTTGTGAAGTTATACATCTACGCGAACTGTCTCCGGTGCTTGGATTAGCCAGGATCGCTGATAAATCTAAGCCTTGAGCTTTGTAATGAGAGATAACTTTTTTACGATCTAATACTTCTACCTGGCCAATTGCTTCATCTAGCGATCTAAAACCTAGTTCTGCTAAATACTCGCGTACTTCTTGAGCGATGAATTTAAAAAAGTTAACCACATGTTCAGCTTGTCCAGTAAATTTCTCTCTTAAAACTGGATTTTGTGTCGCTACTCCAACTGGACAAGTGTCTAAATGACAAACTCGCATCATCACGCAGCCCATTACCACTAAGGGGGCGGTAGCGAATCCATATTCCTCTGCGCCCAAGAGTGCCGCGATTACTACGTCTCGTCCGGTCTTTAATTGGCCATCTGTTTGCACGACAATGCGGTCTCGCAAATTATTCAAAAGCAAGGTCTGTTGAGTTTCAGCTAAACCTAATTCCCATGGAGCACCAGCATGTTTTAAAGAAGTTAAAGGGCTTGCTCCAGTTCCACCGTCGTGTCCAGAAATCAACACCACATCTGCGTGAGCTTTAGATACACCTGCAGCAACCGTTCCTACCCCAACTTCTGCAACCAACTTAACGTGAATTCTTGCCCGATTATTTGCATTCTTTAAATCGTGAATCAATTGAGCCAAATCCTCAATGGAATAAATGTCATGATGCGGTGGTGGTGAAATTAGGCCAACACCGGGAGTTGAATATCGGGTTTTAGCAATCCACGGATAAACCTTGTGTCCGGGTAACTGACCACCTTCACCGGGTTTAGCGCCTTGTGCCATTTTGATTTGAATGTCATCAGCATTCACCAGATATTGGCTTGTTACGCCAAATCTGCCCGATGCCACTTGTTTGATAGCACTTCTTTTTGAATCTGCTCCTTTTGCAGCGTAGTAACGCTCTGGGTCCTCCCCGCCTTCTCCGGTATTAGATCTTGCACCTAAACGATTCATTGCGATTGCTAGAGTTTCATGAGCTTCTTTTGAGATTGATCCATAGCTCATAGCGCCAGTCGAAAATCTCTTGACTATGTTTTCTATTGGTTCAACTTCATTGATCTCTATAGGTTTGCGATCTCTCGTATTAAAATCCAACAAGCCTCTTATTGTCATCAACTTTTTAGCTTGCTCATCCACCTTTTTGGTGTACTGCCTAAAAATATCCATTTGACCCGTGCGAGTTGAGTGCTGAAGACGAAACACTGTTTCTGGATCAAATAAATGAGGTTGCCCCTCTCGACGGTATTGATATTCTCCGCCGATATTTAATTCGCGATGTGCTTGAGTAACGCCATTAGGTGGGTAGGCAACATCATGACGCGCCAGAACTTCTCTAGCAATTACTTCAAGGCCAATTCCGTTGATTCGACTTGCTGTGCCTGTGAAATATTTATCGACTAATTCTTTAGATAATCCAATCGCCTCAAAAATTTGCGCGCCTCTGTATGACGCCACCGTTGAGACACCCATTTTGCTCATGACCTTTAAGACGCCTTTGCCTAGGGCTTTAACTAGATTCTTTACTGCTTTTTCTGGTGTCACCGAGACAAATCTTTGTTGTTTTGCCAATATTTCAACGGTTTCCATGGCTAAATATGGATTAATTGCCGCCGCCCCATAACCAATTAATAAAGCCACATGATGAACTTCACGGACATCTCCAGCTTCTACTATCAGTCCGATTTGAGTTCGTTTCTTAGTTTTAATTAAGTGGTGATGCACTGCAGAGGTTAAAAGTAATGAAGGTATTGGCGCATAATCCATGTCGCTGTCTCGATCAGAAAGGATCAACATAGTTTTACCGGCAGCTATATGACGATCTACTTCATCGAAAATCTCTTGCAATTTCTTCTCTAAAGCTTGGTGGCCTCCATTGACATAATAAAGTCCTGAGATTTTAGTCGCAGCAAATTGCGGATGTTTTCCGTCTTTATTGATGTGTAACAACTTTGCCAACTCATCGTTATCAATTACCGGAAAAGGCAGCATTACTTGTCTAGCATGTTCTTTGGTAGCTTTTAATAGATTTCCTTCAGGGCCAATAGCGCCTCCTAGAGAAGTGACTATTTCTTCTCGGATAGCATCTAATGGTGGATTTGTAACTTGCGCAAAAAGCTGCGTGAAATAATCAAACAACAACCTGGGCTTTTCACTCAAGACGGCAACGGGAGTATCAGATCCCATCGAGCCGATGGCTTCAGCTCCACTTTGTGCCATAGGGGCCAAAATCAAGCGCAATTCTTCTTCTGTGTAACCAAAAGTCTGCTGCCTGCGCAACACTGAAGCTTTTGTGTGGGCAATATGTTCTCTTTCAGGAAGTTGCTCTAAGTGAATAATTCCTTCTTTTACCCACTCTTGATAAGGCTCGCTTGCCGCGAGCTCTTTTTTGATTTCATCATCTTCAATAATTCGACCCTGCGTGGTGTCAACTAAAAACATTTTTCCCGGCTGGAGGCGTCCTTTTCGAATAACCTTTGAGGCCAACTCAGGTAAAACGCCACTCTCACTTGCTAGAACCACCAAACCATCATCGGTTACCCAAAATCTTCCTGGCCTTAAACCATTTCGATCCAAGACCGCTCCCACTAAACTTCCGTCGGTGAAAGTAACGCAAGCGGGTCCATCCCAAGCTTCCATAAAAGTGGAATGGAATTCATAAAATGCTCGCTTTGCTAAATCCATTTCGGGATTGTTTTCCCAAGCTTCTGGAATCATCATCAAAATTGCATGCGGGAGGCTTCTGCCGCCTAAATGCAAAAGTTCTAGCACTTCATCAAAAGATCCAGAATCACTCATCGACTCAGTAACAATAGGGAAGCATCTTGAAATTTCACCAGGAATCAAGTCAGTCTGAAGTTGACTCTCTCGAGTTTGCATCCAATTTCTATTGCCCTTGACGGTATTGATTTCACCATTGTGTGCAATAAATCGATAGGGATGCGCTAAAGGCCAAGAGGGAAATGTATTGGTACTAAAACGGGCATGGACTAATGCAATCTTGGACTTAATTTTTTCATCAAGTAAGTCAGGAAAAAACTGAGAAAGTTGCCCCGTGGTAAGCATTCCTTTATAAACTATAGTTCTTGCTGAAAGAGATGAAAAATAAACTTCGCATTCGCGCTCTATTATTTTTCTAAAGGGATATATTTTTCTATCCAAATTAATATCTTTTTCATTTTGCTCTGAAGCGACAAAGATCATTTCAAAGTGTGGCATAACCGCTTTTGCAGTCTTTCCAATTTCACTACTATCTATGGGCACTTGCCGGTAGCCCAAAATCACTAAATCCTCTACCGCAGCTACTTCTGCTATTTTTTTCTTGATTTCATCTATCTTCTTTTTATCTTGAGGTAAAAATAAAATTCCAGCTGCATAATGACCGCTGGCTGGCAAATTAAAATCAACGTTTAATCTTAAAAATTCATCTGGTGTTTGCAATAAAATGCCAGCACCATCTCCGGTTTCAACCTCCGCACCAGAAGCGCCTCGGTGCTCTAAATTCTTTAGCGCAGTTAAACCTGCTTTAACAATTTCATGCGAAGGTAAATCCTTAAGAGTCGCAACCATGGCGACTCCACAGGCGTCTTTTTCTGATGAAGGATCGTAGAGACCCTGCCTACCTGGCAATCCAAAATTAAAGGCCAAAACCGCTCCCAAAGATAAACAATTAGGACAACGTTGGCCTAACTACAGGATAGTACTTGCTAAAGAATGCCGCCCACGAGAGTTCCCAAAAACCAGGTGACCAACGCGGCACCAGCTCCAATAACTAACTGTCGAAAGGCCGAAAAATACCAAGTCCTAATTGTGACCAAGGAAACTAGCGCACCCAGACAAAAGAGTCCGATCAGAGAAATGATGATGGTTGGAATAATGCCCGAAGCCCCAAAAAAATAAGGTATCAACGGAATGAAGGCGCCTATTCCAAAAGCTAAGAAAGACGCGATGCCAGCAACGGTTCCTTTTGGCAAATCGTTAACATCAACTCCAAATTCCAAACGAGCATGCAGTGCAAGTGCCTTTACTTGATCTTGGCTTATTTCTTTCGCCGCCTTTAGGGCAGTTTCTTCACTCATGCCTTGCTCTTGAAACATTTTTGCTAATTCATTGATTTCTCCATCAGGATCCATTTTAAGTTCCTGCATCTCACGGTCAACTTCTGCAGCTGCTAGTTCAGACTGACTTTCAACAGAGGTGTACTCACCTGCTGCCATTGAAAAAGCACCAGCTAGTAAACCGGCAATGCCAGCTAAAATCACTGATTGACTTCCGCTCGCACCTACCGCGGCGCTTCCTCCAGCAACACCAACCATCAAGGCTAAATTGGAAACCAAACCATCCATGGCACCAAAAACTGCTGGACGAAGCCACCCGCCTGAAATATCTCTATGGCTTTCTTTGATTGAGGTTAACAAATTACTGATTCGCTTCTTTGATTTTCTCTGCTAGCAGACTGGAATCATTAAGTACCGAGGCATCTAATAATTCATCGTTCAAGAAAGCGCCCGGCGTTCCAGGAACTCCTCTTAGTGTTGCAGCAAGCTGTGAGTTTCTTGCCCAGTCACGATACTTTTCAGATTCAAAACAAGTTTGGAAATTTTCAAAATCTTGACCCGCTATTCCTACTTCTTGTGCTAGATCTAACAGTTGGCTATCAGTCCATCCACTTCCATCGCTTGGCTGCAAAGTGAAAACACCTGCATGAAATTCCAAAGTTTTATCAACATCTACCGCGCAGCCGAAAGCCATCGTCGCTCTCAAAGAAGCATTTTTTGCTGAAGGATTTCTGTCTAAAAAGATCATTGGGTGGAAATAAAGCTCGATTTCATCACGGTTTGCACTAGCTAAGACTTCAGAAAAGCCAGTTGCCTCGAAATTTGCACAAGCCGGGCATTGAAAGTCTTCATAAAGTGAAAGGGTGGGCGCCCCTGGAGCGGAGTTCGCCGGAACTCCATAATCTGTAGCAGCCGATGCTCCCTTCGGAAGTGCGGCGTCTGTGACAAATTCTTCTAAAGCAGCAACTGGAGTATTTTGTACTTCTGCTTCACCGCGTGCCCAGACCGCTAAACCTATGATTGCCGCCACAATCGCGAGTATCACAACTCCACCAATTATTTGAATATTGCGCGTTCTTTTTGCTTCTGCTTCCTGGATTAATTTTCTTTCCTGAGCTGCTTTTTCTCGAATGTCATCGGCGCGGGCCATATTTTCTCCTTTGGGGACATAATTCTAATTAAATGGTTAGTTTCTAGTAACACCTGCTCTAAGTTGCACAGTTAATTCAGCTATCAACTTTTTTGCTACGGCAAAGTCAGGATTTTCTAGCAAAATTCTTACGAAGGCACTTCCAACAATGACCCCGTCAGCAAATCTGCTTACCTCTTTTGCCATTTCTGGAGTGCTAACTCCCAGACCAACCGCAATGGGTAGCGAAGTAATCTCACGCAGTTTGTTAACTAATTCTTGAGCATCTTTTGAGAGAGTATCGCGGGTGCCGGTAACCCCCATCAAGCTTGCTGCGTAGACAAAGCCGTCAACTTCTTTAACTACCCTGCCTAGTCGCTCTTTGCTATTAGAAGGGGCAACAACAAATACTCGATTTATTCCTTGTTGTTCGGTTTCGCTCAACCATTCTGCAGCTTCTTCTATCGTCAAATCTGGGGTGATTACTCCAGCACCTTTGGCCTTAGCAAATTTGGTTACAAACTTTTTTACTCCATATTTATCAATAGGGCTGTAATAACTCATAATTAATACCGGTTTATTTGCTTGCGCAACTTGCTCAACTACATCAAAACAATCATCAATAGTAGTTTTTTGCGCTAAAGAAATTTCCACTGCTTGTTGAATTACTGGTCCATCCATTAACGGGTCGCTGTAGGGCAAACCAACCTCAACCAAGTCGGCACCATTTTCAAGAATTGTTTCTAAAATTTCAATTGATTTAGGCTTGTCAGGAAACCCCGCAGGCAAGTAAGCAATTAAGGCTGCTCGGTTTTCAGCATGGGCTCTATCAAAGGCCTCTTGAATTTGATTCATTAATTTAGACTTTAAACCCAAACCACTTTGCCGCTGTTTCAACGTCTTTGTCTCCACGACCTGAACAATTGAGCACAATTATGTCTTCTTTGTCGAAATCTTTAGCAATTTTAAGCACGCCAGCTACCGCATGTGCGGTTTCAATCGCGGGAATAATTCCTTCTAACTTACTTAATAGAGCAAAGCCTTCCATAGCTTCAGTGTCAGTAATTGGGTGATAACTTGCGCGCTTTGAATCTTTCAACCAAGCATGTTCTGGACCAACTCCCGGATAATCTAATCCAGCGCTAATTGAATGGCTTGCCAAAGTTTGACCATCTTTATCTTGTAAGACGTAACTGCGCGTGCCATGCAAAATGCCAATTGCGCCGCCAGTCAAAGTGGCAGCGTGCCTTCCAGTTTCAATTCCGTCTCCGGCAGCTTCAAATCCGTGTAATTGAACTTGGCTTTCTTCAATAAACGGATAAAAAATCCCCATTGCATTTGATCCTCCGCCGATGCAGGCCACTACTGCATCTGGAAGCCGGCCCGTTTGGGCAAGAATCTGTTCTTTAGTTTCTATTCCAATAACTTGATGAAAATCTCTAACCATTATCGGAAATGGGTGTGGTCCAGCAACGGTTCCTAATAAATAATGAGTAGTCGCAACATTTGTTACCCAGTCACGCATTGCTTCATTAATTGCATCTTTTAAAGTTCTGCTGCCAGTTGTAACCGGAACTACTTCTGCCCCAAGCAATTTCATTCGGGCGACATTTAAGGCTTGTCGTTGGGTGTCTTCTTCACCCATATAAACCACGCATTCCAAACCTAATAAGGCGGCCGCAGTTGCTGTCGCCACGCCATGTTGACCGGCGCCTGTTTCTGCAATTACGCGAGACTTTCCCATTCGCTTTGTTAGCAATGCTTGCCCTAGAACATTATTAATTTTGTGTGAGCCCGTGTGATTTAGATCTTCACGTTTTAGAAAAACTCGAACATTTGCTAACTCGCTAAATCGTTTTGCTTCTGTCAACGGACTTGGTCTGCCCACATAATTCTTTTGCAATTCTTCTAACTCAAAAATGAAAGCCGGATCATTTTTTGCTTTCTCGTATTCGCTAGCTAATTCATCGAGGGCGCTGATCAAGGCTTCGGGCACAAATCTCCCACCGAACGGTCCAAAATGACCGGTGGCTAAATCAATTTGCAAATTTTCTGGAGTAAGCGTCATGGATTAATTCTGCCCTGCTTTAGCGAGGGATGCATCCCGGCAGTCACCAATTCGTGTACCGCTAGTTTTGGGTCTTTTGAACGCACAAGACTTTCCCCAACTAGCACTGCATCGGCTCCAAGATTGGCTAAATTCATTAAATCCCTTGGACCGCTAATACCCGATTCAGCAATCAGCACCGCTCCATTGGTTACTTTCGGGGCTAGTCTGGCAAAAGTTTCGGGGTGCACCTCTAAAGTTTTTAAATTTCGTGAATTAATTCCGATAATTTTTGCACCAGCTTCCTGGGCTCTCCCCACTTCAATTTCATCATGTACTTCTACCAAAGGAGTTAGTCCAATACTTTCGGCTCTTTCAATTAAACTCACTAAGGCACTTTGCTCAAGCGCAGCCACGATTAGTAACACAAGATCTGCACCATAAGCTCTTGCCTCCCATAATTGATATGAAGAAACAATAAAATCTTTTCTTAAGAGCGGTAGCTCAACTGCATTTCGTACTGCCTGTAGATCAGCCAAACTTCCCTTAAAGCGTCTCTCCTCTGTTAGAACGCTAATGAAATGTGCTCCCCCAGCTTCGTAAGCGCTTGCTAATTCTGCAGGATCGCTGATTGCAGCCAAGTCACCTTTGCTTGGGCTCGAGCGCTTCACTTCAGCAATTACACAAACACCGTCCTGCCGAAAAATCGGCATTGGGTCAATAGTTTTTTCACGTTTTTTTGCTAATTCTTTTAACTGTTCAATTGAAGTATTAGCTTGTCTTTGCGCTAAATCATCCTTAACGCCCGCAACTATTTCCTCAAGTACGGACATATCTTTACCTAATTTTTTGCTTTACTAGATTTTTCCCAAACGACCCACAGCACGCTAGCGACAGCAGCCAAAACTATTCCACCCCAAAATACGTTCCAGTTGCCACCAATTACGCCCAAGGTTGAAACTATGGACGCTGCAATAATCAAAATAGTGCCGGTCCAGGCTGCCGGAGTTTGGCCATGGTTATCGCTCATTAGATTCCTTTCAGTGCCTTAACTTTACTTAAAGCCCTCAGCCGCATTCACTGCTGCCATAACGACTGCTGCTTTATTTGCGCACTCCACGTCTTCATTTAGCGGTTTGCTGTCTGCGACTATTCCGGCACCAGCTTGTACATAGGCGATGGAATTCTTAATTAAGGCGCTTCGAATCGCAATCGCAAAATCCATATTGCCAGCAAAATCAAAGTAGCCAACAGCGCCGCCATAGACGCCGCGTTGCACATCCTCTAATTCGTCAATTATCTCCATTGCGCGAACCTTTGGTGCGCCCGAAAGCGTTCCTGCTGGAAAGGTTGCACGTAATGCGTCCAAGCTACCAAACTTTTCTTTTAAAATTCCTGTCACAGTTGAAACTAAATGCATGACATGGCTATATTTTTCGACCTGCATGAATTGCGCAACTTTTACTGTTCCTGCCTCACATACTCTTCCTAAGTCATTTCTTCCTAAGTCAACAAGCATTAAATGTTCTGCTCTTTCTTTACCGTCATTTAATAGCTCTTCAGCAATTCGGTCGTCTTCTTCCGGATCCTCAGACCTATGTCGAGTGCCGGCGATTGGATGCATTTTTGCTACTCGCTCATTTACGGTTACTAGACTCTCTGGACTCGAGCCCACGATGTCAAAATGAACTTGCGAGAAATCATCGTTTGGAACTCTCAGAAAAAACATATAGGGACTCGGATTTGTTGCCCTTAATGCGCGATAAATATCAAATGATTTAGCAGTAGTTTGTTTGGTAAATCTTTGTGAAAGAACTATTTGAAAAGCATCCCCTGCTTTTATGTATTGGATAGCTCGATTTACTTTCCGCTCATACGCCTCACTACTGGTGATTCTGTCAAAAGATTTTTCTGATTCGTCAGAGAATTTAGTTGTTAAGTAAAATTCTTTACTTAGATCAGCTTCCATTTTTTCTATCCGAGAAACAGCTTCTAGATAGGCTTCCGCTACACCATCATGTGTTCCGTTGTAATTAATTGCATTTGCAATAAGCCAAACACTTCCATTTGAGTGATCTAAAACAGCAAATTCAGTTGTTAGCAGCATTACCAGATTTGGCACTTGCAATGGGTCAGGATTATTGGCAGGAATTTCTTCAAAATGTCTAATTGCATCGTAAGCCAAATACCCCACTAATCCACCTGTTAAAGGTGGCAAGTGCGGCATAGCTTTAGTCGAGAGAAGTTTTAGCGCATCAGCAAGCACTTCAAAAGTTTCTCCACTTAGTGTCACGCCCTTTGGTACGCGACCAGACCAGACAGCTTGCCGGTTCTCCTCCCGCAAAAGTGCCGTTGAGTTAACTCCAATAAATGAGAATCTTGACCAGTTATGTGTCCCATCGGCTGATTCAAAAAGAAAAGTTCCCGGTCTATTTTGCGCAAGTGCTTGATACAGCGCAACTGGCGTAAAAGTATCTGCCAAAACTCTTTTTACCACGGGAATTACTTTTAAGTTATTGGCTAATTCAGCAAAATTTGCAGCGTCTGGATAAATTTCGCCCAATTTATATTGATTCATCATGGCTCTTTAACTCTTCACCAGCCAAAAAACAGGTAGCTGCGTCTGTGTGACAGGCCGGACCTTTCTGCTTAACCGTAATTAACAAGCTATCTCCATCACAATCAGACTGTATTTTTACCAATGTTTGACCATTGCCGCTAGTTTCTCCCTTTGTCCAAAGAGCATTTCGTGAGCGTGAGAAATAGGTAACTTGTCCAGTTTCAATAGTTTTCAAAATTGCTTCTTGATTCATCCAGGCTTGCATTAAAACATCTTTAGAATCAAGATCTTGAGCAATCGCAACTATCAATCCATCTTGATTGAATTTTAGATTTTTAATAAAACCTGCAACCATCTGTTCCATAGCCATCTATTGTTCTACGAATACTAAATAACTAGCTGGTTGGGTTAGGACGAACCGGTATCTGATCAGCAGCCAACTCTTTTTTAACCTGCGCAATCGTAATTTGACCGGTATGAAAGACGCTGGCAGCCAATACCGCATCAGCCCCAGCATTAATCGCTTTTGGAAAGTCCTGGAGACTACCTGCACCACCGGATGCAATTAAGGGCACAGAACAAACTTCCCTCACTGCGCTCAACATCTCTAAGTCAAAACCTAATTTTGTACCGTCAGCATCAATCGAGTTAAGCAAAATCTCACCTGCACCCAACTCAATTGCTTTTTTAACCCACGCCAAGGCATCACTTTGAAGTACTTTTTTGCCACCATGAGTTGTGATTACATAGCCACTTTCAGATTCACCGCGTTTTGCATCAATTGAAAGAGTTATCACTTGCGAGCCAAACTTTTCAGCAATTTCACTTATCAATTTAGGATTATCAACGGCCGACGTGTTGACTGATACTTTGTCGCATCCAGCGCGCAACAGTGATAAGACATCAGCTGTGCTAGATATTCCACCACCAACACACAACGGAACAAATACCTTTTCAGCTGTTTTCTCAACAACTTCTATCATGGTTCTTCTGTTTTCTTCACTTGCCGATACATCTAAAAAAACTAATTCGTCAACCCCTTGGTGAAAGTATTCATCCGCTAGTTCAACTGGGTC
>JAYPCW010000006.1:0-32177 GCA_038124905.1 Candidatus Nanopelagicales bacterium
TGACGTGGCTCTAACCATGCAAAAGGCAAAGAATATAGATCAATTTGAATCCACTAGGCCCAGCTTTTTGCCAGCAACTCAAGGCTAATTTCAGCGTTTTTGCCAAAATATGGCTAAAAAACCCAATTTTATTGACTTTTTCGGCGTGGCGTAGAGAAATCCTTTATTTAAGGCCTTAACTTTTGCATTAGCACTGGATGTCCCAATGCCTTAGTTAGAAAAAGCCCGGAGGGCCAAGTGAAGAAACCAGATCTCGCCGACATCGTGCAGGAGCGCTATGAAGGCAGCCGTCGTCAAGCTCTTGATCTTATTGACGCAATTTTTGATGCCATCACCACTGCCGTTGCAAAAGGAGACAAAGTTTCTATTGCCGGTTTTGGAGTTTGGGAAAAGAAAACCCGTGCGGCACGCGTCGCTCGCAACCCAATGACTGGAGATCCTGTAAACGTCCCTGAAAAGACTGTTGCCAAGTTCCGTCCAGCAAAAGACTTCAAAGACACTGTCTTGGGTGGCAAGAAATAACAGCTTTTTAGCAAAAACCTAAATAAGGCGCCTATTCGCTCACAGCGGGTGGGCGCCTTACTGATTAAATTCAGTAGTGACCAAAGTGACTAGAAAGAGTTCCGCTGGCAAGAACTTAAAAGCCATTGCAGGAATCGTTCGCCCTCCCTTAGCTTTATTAACCAAGCGTGAATATCAGGGAGTGGAAAATCTAGGAATTGATTCAGGAATTGTGGTTTGTCCAAACCATATTTCATGGATTGATCCGTTGGTTATCGCACACTTTTTGTGGGACAACGATCGCCCACCACGATTTCTTGGGAAAGCTTCTTTATTTCGCTTACCAATTTTAGGAAAAGTTATCAAAAATGCGGGGCAAATTCCCGTTTACCGAAACTCTAATGCAGCGGCTTTGAGTGTTAATTATTCAATCGCCAGTGTCAAGCGAGGCGAAGCCGTTGTTATTTATCCCGAGGGAACATTAACTCGCGATCCAAATTTGTGGCCAATGACTGGAAAGTCTGGAGCAGTAAATGTGGCCCTAAGTGCAAACGTTCCATTAATTCCGGTTGCGCAGTGGGGGGCGCAAGAAATAATGGCGCCTTATCAGAAAAAACTAAATTTGTTTCCAAGAAAAACTATAAAGATTATTGCCGGCAAACCGTTAAATTTAGATGACCTAAGGGGAAGGCCTATTGATTCAGAAGTCCTAAAGGTCGGTACTGCAAGATTGATGCGCGAAATTGCCAATCTACTTGCACAACTTAGAAATGAAGAGCCACCGACTGAAATTTACAAGTGGGGTAGCAGTAGATGATTCGCCCGCTAATTGTTGGTGCTGGTTCTTGGGGAACAGCATTCGCACAGGTAATTGCTGACGCTGATCATGACTGTTTGGTTTGGAGTCGCGATAAAAAGATTGTTGACGAGATAAATCAAAATCACACAAATCAGAGTTATCACCCTGAGGTGAGATTGCCAAAGCGAATTGGCGGCACAAATGACATCGAGGGTGCGTTGAAAGAATCTACCCACGTTTTTTTAACCATCCCGGCCCAATCATTAAGAGGCGCACTACGAGAGTGGAAGCATTTATTTCAACCCAATGTCCAAATAATCAGCTTAATTAAGGGATTAGAACTTAAAAGCGATCTTCGAATGAGTGAAGTAATCAAAGATGAGTTAGGAATTGCGGATAATCAAATAACAGTGATAAGTGGACCAAATTTAGCCACAGAAATTATTCAGCGGCAACCGACCGCTACCACGATCGCTTGCACCGATTTAGCAAATGCCGAAGAGATTTCGCATTACTTTGCAAGTGAATACTTCAGACCTTTTTGGGGTTCAGATGTTATCGGTACCGAAATTGCCGGAGTAACAAAAAATGTAATTGCAATTGCTAATGGAATAGCGGTGGGTTTAGGACTAGGCGAAAACACTCAATCATCAGTAATCACCAGGGGCTTAGCGGAAATGACAAGACTTGGCCTCGCAATGGGCGCCAAGATTGAAACATTCTTAGGTTTAGCTGGAATTGGAGATTTAATTGCAACCAGTCAGTCTCCACTTTCAAGAAATAGAACTTTTGGTCAACTACTCGGCGAAGGTTATTCGGTGGTAGCAGCTCAAGAAGCAGTAAAGAGAACGGTAGAAGGTGCAAAGTCAGCGCAGCCGTTGGTAGAGATCGCAAGCCGACTAAATGTCTCAATCCCCATTAGCGAACAAATTGCAAAGGTAGTGGCCGGTGAGGTTAAGGCAGATACTGCGATTTCTACTCTGCTAGCACAAGCATTAACTAAAGAACATTAACCAGGAAACCACTACGCTGTTCACATGGCAAAAGTTACAGTCGCAATCCTCTTTGGGGGGATAAGTAACGAGCATGAAATTTCATGCCTATCTGCAAACTCTATTTTGCATGAAATTGATCGCGATAAGTATCGAGTAATACCAATTGGAATTACCAAAGCAGGTCGCTGGGTTGTTTTTAATGAAGAATTCATTTTTGAAGATAGTCAATCTTTACCAAAAATTGATGACTCTGTAATTGCTAAAAAATCTACTGCCCCAGAAGCAGTAAACCCTCCCTTAGAACTACTAACGGCAGAAGTGGTCTTTCCGGTATTACATGGGGCTTGGGGTGAAGATGGAACAGTGCAAGGACTTCTAGAAATGCACCAAGTTCCTTATGTTGGAAGCGGAGTCTTAGCTTCGGCAATAGGCATGCATAAACCACTAATGAAATTACTGTTTCGTCATGCCGGATTGAAGGTGAGTGACTGGAAGAGCTTTAGTGAAGAGGAATTTACTAAAGATTCTGAAAGAATTTTGACAGAGATTAACCAATTGCGCTATCCATTGTTCGCAAAGCCAGCTCGAGGCGGATCAAGCGTAGGGATTTCTAAAGTAAATGACGCAAACGAACTGGAGCAGGCGATTTTAACTGCGCTAAAACATGACTCAATCTTCTTAGTCGAGGAAGCAGTAAGTCAGGCTAGAGAGATTGAGTGTGGGGTATTAGATGCAAGCCAGCGCTTAGTAAGCGTGCCGGCTGAAATTAAGGTTAAGCAAAGTCATGAATTTTATGATTATGAAGCTAAGTATCTTGACGATGGTGCCGAACTGGTAGTCCCGGCAGAATTATCTGAAGAACAAGTACGCGAGATTAAAGCGCTAGCGATTAGAGCCTTTGACAGCATTAGTTGTGAGGGTTTAGCCCGTGTTGATTTCTTTCTTAAAAATAACGGGGAAATTTATCTTAACGAAATAAATACCATGCCCGGCTTTACTCCGATTTCTATGTATCCAAGGACCTTTGCCGAAAGCGGAATCGGTTTTAGTGAACTAATTGATTTGCTATTAAAGGAAGCACTAGAGCGAAAACGAGGGCTCAGGTAAACCGTGAGCGATCAAACGCTTTCAGATGTAGGTGAATTTGGGTTTATTGAATTAATTAAAAAAAGATTAGCACATCCGAGCTTCCTAAAAGTAGGAATTGGGGATGATGCAGCAGTCTTAGATTTAAATCAACCGGAGGTAGTAACTTGCGTTGATATTTTAATTGAAGATGAGCATTTTAAAAAAGATTTTTCTTCGGCTAAGGACATTGGTCATCGAGCGGCAGCTGCAAATTTAGCTGATTTAGTAGCAATGGGCGCCCAGCCAAAAGCGTTACTTTTAGCGTTGGCCGTACCTAGCAATTCAGAAGTTTCTTGGCTTATTGACATGATCGATGGAATCGTTGAAGAAGCAAATCAATTAGGCGCTGTACTAATCGGCGGAGACACCACCCGCGCTGAAAAAATTATTATTTCGATAACTGCAATTGGTGAATTGAAGACCGCACCCGTGGAGCGTAGCGGTGCAAAGTCTGGCGACTTAGTAATTGCTTCGGGAAGATTTGGCTGGGCCCAGGCAGGATTGCGTGTGTTGCAAAAAGGATTTCGCAGCCCAAATCTGTTAGTGCAAGCTCACCAACGACCGCAAATTGAGTACCAAGCAGCTTTAAATGCAGCAAGTCAACTTAGCTCCATGATTGATGTAAGCGATGGCTTAGCGCAAGATGCCTTACATATTGCAAAAGCTTCTGGAGTTCAAATTGATTTAAAGTCGACCGCATTGCACCCTGACGATTTATTAGTTGAGGCTGCACTAGGAATTGGTGAAGATCCAATGATTTGGGTACTAACTGGCGGCGACGATCATGCTTTTCTAGCGACAATAGATTCCAACAAAGCAATTCCAACTGGCTTTCGAATCATTGGAGAAGTTTTCAAAGGTGAAGCAAAAGTTACTTTGGATGGGGCTGAGTTGACTGGCCGTTTAGGCCATGATCATTTTGCTAAATAATTAGGCGCGAACAACCTTGCCGGCGCTGAGGCAGCCAGTGCAAACGTTGAGTCTCTTAGATGAGCCGTTTATTTTGGCTCTCACCTTTTGGATGTTGGGATTAAAGCGACGCTTGGTCTTTCTTTGAGAGTGAGAGACCGAGTGCCCGAATCCTGGGCCTTTGCCACAAACATCACACTTGGCACTCATGGTTATTTCTCCTTCAAAAAACTGCCCAATTTTGGGCCGAGTCATAGGCTACTAGAAGGGTAAGCGTTGTCCACAATTACCCCAAAGCCGAATTAACCCTAGGAGCGCAAGTGGTGAAATTATCCAGCCTCTTGACTGAAGTCTTAGGCGGAAGAAGCGCAAAAACCATCGAAAGCGCTTTTGGCTACAAAACAGTCAAGGATTTGCTTTCTCATTACCCAAGGCGCTATGCAGAAAGAGGAGAGTTAACAGATCTAGCTTCGCTAAAAGTAGATGAACATGTGACCGTGCTGGCAGAAGTTGCAAGTTGCAAAGAAATTCCTATGCGACAACGCGGTAAGAAGCGGCTAGAGGTAGTTGTGACTGATGGACGACAAACCTTAGATCTTGCTTTTTTTCATTTAACACAAGTTCACAAAAAGAAATTGATACCAGGCACACAAGGATTGTTCGCTGGCAAAGTTGGCGAATTTCGTGGGCGAAAACAATTAGCTCATCCTGAATATGTGTTGACAGCGCAATTGGGTGAAGAGACTGATCCCGAGGCAGCAGAGGCTTTCGCCAACGCGGTTATTCCGGTCTATCGGGCAACTGGGGCGATTCCTTCATGGCGAGTAGCTAAGGCAATAAAGTTTGTGCTTTCTACTTTGGACTTAACAGAAGCCGATGAGTTGATTCCTGTTGAAATAAGAGAAAAGCGTAATTTAGTTTCCTTGGCGAGTGCCTATAAGGCAATTCATAATCCAGAAACCGTAGAAGAAGCGAATCAGGCGCTTTATCGAATGATGTTTGAAGAAGCTTTTCTTTTGCAGGCTGTGTTGGTTAATCGCAGAATGCTAAATGATAATCAACTTGCGCCAAGTTACAAAGCTAAACCAGATGGAATATTAAATGCCTTTGACAAACAGTTGCCGTTTGAACTCACTAAAGGCCAGCTAAAAATTGGTGAAGAAATTGCTCAGGAATTATCTCAAACTAAACCTATGCACCGATTACTTCAAGGCGAAGTTGGTAGTGGAAAAACTATTGTGGCTTTGCGGGCCATGCTCACTGCAGTAGATGCGGGAGCCCAAGCTGCGCTGCTAGCTCCTACAGAAGTTTTAGCACAACAGCACCTTAGAACTGTTGAAAATTTATTAGGGGATTTAGCAAAAGCTGGAGAATTAACCGCAGCGGAAGTTTCTTGTTCGGTGGTTTTATTGACCGGATCTGTAACCGGAAAAGAACGCTCCAAAGTCTTGGCAGAGATTTCTTCAAATCGTGCTCAGTTAGTCATCGGAACTCATGCACTAATTCAAGAAGGTGTTGAATTTGCCAATCTTGGATTAGTAGTAGTCGATGAGCAACACCGCTTTGGCGTAGAACAAAGGGCCGCGTTAGCTGCGAAAGCTAAGAACGATTTAAAGCCCCATGTTTTAGTGATGACAGCGACGCCAATACCTAGAACTGTGGCAATGACGGTATTTGGAGATTTAGATATTTCAACTTTGAGCGAACTGCCTAAAGGTAGAGCAGAAATCGAAACACATGTGGTTCCGGCGCTAGAGAAACCACAGCATTTAGAGCGAGTTTGGAAACGTGCCGTAGAAGAAGTTAAAAAAGGTCATCAAGTTTATTTAGTAGCACCACGCATTGGCGGAGATAGCGCAGATGAAGATGTGACGAATGAAGCAAACGCCAAACGCCCGCCTTTAGCGGTACTTGAAGTTGCACCAAAGTTAGCAGCAGGACCATTGAGCGAAGTTAGAGTTGGTGTTTTGCATGGACGAATGTCAGCAATCGAAAAAGATCAAATTATGTCACGTTTCAAGTTAGGGCCAGCTGGCAAAGATGGCATAGATGTCTTAGTTTCAACGACAGTAATAGAGGTTGGCGTTGATGTACCAAATGCCACGATGATGATTATTTTGGATGCCGAGCGATTTGGAGTAAGTCAGTTGCACCAACTTCGCGGAAGAATCGGCCGCGGAAAATACCCTGGACTTTGCGTGCTTATCACTGAAGCAGAAGCTGACACATCGGCGAGAGAGCGTTTAGAAAAAGTTGCCAGCACACTCGATGGCTTCGAGCTCGCCCGCTTGGATCTTGAGCAAAGACGAGAAGGAAATGTTTTAGGTGTCCAGCAGTCGGGAAGCAGAAGCGCACTTAGATTATTGCAAGTTGTCCGAGATGAAGAAATTGTTATTGATGCAAGAGCCGCGGCAATTGATTGCTTTGAAAAGGATCCAACCTTATCCACTTTGCCAAACTTAAAACTAGCAATTGATGAATTAGATAGTATGCAGAGTTCTGAATTTTTGGAAAAGAGTTAAAGTGACTCGGATTATTTCTGGTAAGTATGGCGGGCGAAAGCTATTGGTTCCTGATTCAGCGCGCCCCACCACCGAGATGGTTAGAGAAGCGATGTTTTCAACCTTGATTGGGTGGGAAGCAGTTTTTGATAAGCGAGTTTTAGATTTATATTCCGGCTCGGGAGGTTTAGGTTTTGAGGCGCTTTCTCGAGGAGCTAAGAGTGCTCTCTTCGTAGAAGCTGATTCAAAAGCTGTTGAAACTTTAAAAAAGAATGCAGCAAATTTAGATGTTGAAGTAGAAATTCAAAAGCAGAAGTCAAAAACTTTTACCCAGGAAAATTTAAGAGACTATTTATTCGATCTGGTGTTTATTGATCCGCCCTACCGGGTAAATAACCAAGAGCTATTTGAAGTAATAGAAAATTTGGTCCGTGGGGGATTTTTGGCTCATGGGGCAATCTTGGTAATGGAACGACCAACTAGAGACGCCTTTACTTGGCCAAAAGTGATTAAGGAATTAAAAAATAAGCGATATGGGGATAACACTCTTTATTATGGATCGGTAGCCTGATCTCATGCAAAAATTAGTTTGTCCTGGTTCTTTTGACCCCGTGACTAACGGACATATAGACGTATTTGAGCGTGCGGCTGCCTTAGCAGATGAGGTGGTTGTTGCAGTCTTGGTCAATTCGAGTAAAAAAGGACTCTTTGCAATTGAAGAGCGCGTTGCCATGTTGCACGAGGTAACAAGTAAATATAAAAATATAAAAATTGAAACCTTTAATGGACTATTGGTTGATTTTTGTAAATCAATAAATGCTCAAGCGATAGTTAAGGGACTTAGGGCAGTGAGCGACTTTGATTATGAACTTCAGATGTCTCAAATGAATTACCAAGCAGGTGGGATTGACACTTTATTTATCGCCACAAATCCAGTGCACTCCTTCTTATCTTCTAGCTTGGTAAAAGAATTTGCCTCACTGGGTGGAAATGTTTCTCAATGGGTTCCACCGGCAGTCGAAACAGCGTTGCAAAAAAAGTTTGGAAGATAAGATATGAAATCGATCGAAATAATTGAGAACTTAATGCAGCAAGTTAAAGAAGCCAGATCGGTGCCGTTAAGTCGAGATGGTGCGTTGGTCAATCGGCAAGATTTTATTGAATTGCTGGAACAATTGAGAGCGCAATTACCAGATGACGTACAAGTGGCAAACGAAATTTTAGAAGCGAAGGAGTCAGTAATCGATGAAGGCAGAAGGGCAGCAGAAGCCTTAATCGATAAAGCTAAAGATCAGGCACGTCGCTTGATAAGTGAACATTCAATTCTGGCTCAGGCGCAAAGAGAAGCTCAAGGTTTATTGCAAATGGCCGAAGTAGAAGTTGAGAAAATGCGGTTGGAGACTAATAAATACATTGACGCTCGGCTTGCAAATTTTGAAGTTGCTCTGCATAAAACCTTAGATGCAGTAAAGCGAGGTAGAGAAAAAATGACTGGAAAATCTGAGGCAGAATAAAACCTGTGGCTAAATTAGATCCCTTAGAAGGATATGTTTTAAACACCCACGACCTAACTAGGGCGGCCGGGGAAAGTAAGCACTATGAACTTTCGCTAGCGCCAAAAAAAGACTTCACTAATGGTGCACTAGAGATTCGTGAAGAAGACGAAGTCAAGCTTTCACTGCTCTTAGAAAGCGTGGTGGATGGAATTTTGGTTACCGGCACTGCTACTGCGGTTGCCAGTGGTGACTGCTCTCGATGCTTGGATCCAGTGCGGTTAGAAATTACTGGCGAGATCGCGGATCTTTATGCCTATCCGGATAAAGAGATTCACACGGATGAAGCCGATGAGGTACGAGAAATGGTCGGTGACCTTTTAGATTTAGAGCCAGCAGTGCGAGATGCCCTGGTCCTTGCAATGCCGCTGAGACCACTCTGCAACGATATGTGTCTAGGACTTTGTGGCCAATGCGGAATCCGCTTGGAAGACGCGCCCGATCATGTTCATGAAGTGATAGACCCAAGGTGGGCCAAGCTCACTGAATTAAAGAAAGAGAATTAAAAGTGCCAGTTCCAAAACGAAAGATGTCTCGCGCTAATACCCGCAAGCGCCGTTCACAGTGGAAGGGCAAGCTTCCTCAGATAAATAAGGCTGAAGTTAACGGTCGTACCGTTTTCACGGTAAGCCATCGCACTGACGACGATGGTCGTTATAACGGTCGTCAAGTAACAAACCCTTAACTGAGAAATGCGCGAACTAACCGCGCGAATCGGTATCGAGTTACCTGAAACCTTATTAAAGCAATCACTAACTCATCGCTCTTTCGCATACGAAAATTCATTAGAAGAAACAAATGAGCGACTTGAATTTTTAGGCGATTCGGTTTTGGGAATAGTTATTACCGAAGAGCTTTATCAAAAGTATCCTCAAGCAGCAGAAGGCGAACTGGCAAAGCTAAGAGCGGCAATTGTTAATGCGCGAGCGCTGGCTGATGTTGCGAGAGAAATTGGCTTGGGTGAATTTTTGATGCTTGGCAAAGGCGAAGAGTTTACTGGCGGTCGAGATAAATCTTCAATATTAGCTGACTCACTCGAAGCTGTGCTGGGAGCGATTTATTTGTCACATGGCTTGGATAAAACAGCAAAAGTTATTCTAAAACTTTTTTCATCAATCATCGAAAATTCTGTTGACCTAGGTGCAGCACTTGACTGGAAGACTTCATTGAGTGAAGTTATGTTTTCTAAAAAACTTGGCAGTGCTGATTACTTAATTTTTGAAGCAGGGCCAGATCACGATAAACAATTTACTGCGAAGGTAATAGTTAATGGACAAGAATTTGGCACTGGAACAGGTAAAAGTAAAAAAACTGCTGAGCAAAATGCAGCTAAAGAAGCGTTTGAAAAATTAAGTAAGAATTAAAATGCCAGAATTACCCGAAGTCGAGGTAGTACGAAGTGGCTTGGCAAGTCACTTAATAGGAAAAACGATTAGCCGGATAGAAACCTCACATCCTCGAACACTACGTAATTTTGAAGGCACAAAAAAGCAATTTATAGACAAATTACTTAGTAAGACCATTTTGGATGTTAGGCGTCGCGGTAAGTTTCTTTGGTTTGTGTTAGATGATGAAGATTGGGTGCTATCAGCTCACTTGGGTATGAGCGGCCAGTTTTTATTTATTGAAGATTTGAGGCAGAAACCGCTTCATGCACGGGCAATTTTTGAATTTTCTGACTGGAACGAAAAGTTAATTTTTTCAGATCAGCGTACTTTTGGTTGGATTAATTTAGAACCAATTGTTTTAGACGCAAATCAAGTACCGATTCCTGCTTCGGTCCTTAAAATTAAGCCTGATTTATTTAGCCCGCTGTTCGACAAGCAAAAGACGATTGCGGACCTAAGGAAGCGCACAATTTGCGTAAAAAGTGCAATCTTGAATCAGGAGTTAATTAGTGGGGTAGGAAACATCTATGCCGATGAGGCGCTTTGGCACGCTAAATTAGATTGGAAGACTCCAGCAAACCAAATTTCTACCGAACAGTATCAAAAGTTGCTTAGTGCTCTAGAAAAAGTAATGCGCAAGGCCTTAGAAAAAGGCGGCACTTCGTTTGATGCACTTTATGTGAATGTAAATGGTGAAAGTGGGTATTTCGAGCAAAGCTTGCGGGCCTACGGCAGAGCGGGTCAACTTTGTTACAGGTGTAAAACAAAGTTAATTAGAGAGAATTTTGGGGTGGGACGCGGGAGTACGCGGTGTCCTCAGTGCCAAAAGAGAAAAAGGATGAATAGATAGAGTTAGCATCGAAGAAATTTAACCGCTAGAGGAGCGCGATTTGCATTTAAAAAGCCTGACTTTAAGAGGCTTCAAATCGTTTGCTTCTGCAACCACCCTCAATTTCGAAGAGGGAATTACTGCAGTTGTGGGCCCAAATGGTTCCGGCAAGTCAAATGTAGTTGATGCGATCGCTTGGGTAATGGGTGAACAAGGGGCCAAATCACTTCGTGGCGGCAAGATGGACGATGTCATCTTCTCTGGCACCACTTCAAAAGCTCCTTTAGGTCGCGCTGAAGTTTCTTTAACGATTGATAACACTGATGGTGCTTTGCCCATTGATTATTCAGAAGTAACTATTTCTAGAACTCTTTTTAGAAATGGTGGTAGCGAATATGCCATTAACGGTAACCCCTCACGCTTGCTTGATGTTCAAGAGTTATTAAGCGATTCAGGAATTGGCCGTGAAATGCACGTAATTGTGGGCCAAGGACAACTAAAAGATGTTCTGCTCTCAACCCCTGAAGGAAGGCGCGGTTTCATTGAAGAAGCTGCCGGTGTCTTGAAACACAGAAAACGTAAAGAAAAAGCAGAACGAAAGCTTGATGCAACACAAGCCAACATGTTGCGTTTACAGGATTTAACTACTGAATTACGTCGACAACTCAAACCTTTAGCTCGCCAAGCAGATGTGGCGAGAAAAGCGCAGACGATTCAGGCAGATTTACGTGATGCAAAATTACGATTGCTCGCCGATGATTTAAAGAGAATGCGCGAGATAATGGAGCGTGAAGTTGCCGACGAAACTGCACTTAAAGAGCGCCAAGCAGTTGTTGAAGCTGAGATCTCTAAATTAAAATCTCGCGAAGCAGAATTAGAAGTTTTACTCTCCCAAGCAAATCCTAAACTTTCTAACGCACAAGCTGATTGGTTCAAGTTAGCTTCACTTAGAGAGAGATTTTTAGGCTCTCGTTCTTTAGCATCAGAGCGAGCAAAGATGGCAGAAGAGGATCAAGCAGATCAAACGTCTGCGCTAGATCCAGAAGCTTTAGAGGCAGAAGCTAAAGAAGTAAGAAGCCAAGCCAATGAATTAGAAATTGAATTAAATCGAGTAAAAAGTGAGCTAAGTACTGCCACTGCTCAAAGAGAAAGTGCAGAAGCAGAATTCAATCGCGAACAAATTAGATTTCAAGCAGCTCAACAAAGGGCAACTGACTTTAAAGACGGTATTGCAAGTTTAAATTCACAAATCATGGCGGCTAAGTCTCGCTTAGAAGCACGAGACGCTGAGTCTGAGAGATTAAAACTGAAGATTGCAGAGGCCACAGATCGTGCTGAATTAGCAAAGCAGGAATTTTTGTCATTAGAAGCAAAAATTGCTGGACTAAACACTGGCGAAGCAAATCTTGATGCGCAGCATGAAGCGGCAGCCAAGGAGCTCGCAGAGCATGAAAAAATTGTGGCTGATCTAGAGATGAAAATGCAAGAGATCTCTCGCGACAAGGCGGCGTGGACGGCAAAAGCTGAAGCCTTAGCGCAAGCAGCTGCAGAAGAAGTTGATGCTTCAGATGAATTGTTAGCTAGTGGCGATGATGCATTGATCGGATCGCTTGCCTCCTTATTGCGTATTGAAAAAGGCTGGGAAACGGCAATTGCCACGGGATTAGGAAGAGCAGCGAACGCCATTGCAGCAAAAGATTCTTCTGCGGCAATTCGCGCAGTAGAAAAACTTAAGCGAGATGACAGAGGTAGAGCTGCAATGCTTTTAGCCGACGCTTTAGGTGATCAGTCTGCGCTACCGAGTGTTCCTGAATTTGCCCGTAGCGCGCTAGAGGTAATTAATGCTCCTTATGAATTAGAGAATGCCTTACGGGTGTTATTGAAAGAAGTTGCCTTAGTTGAAAATTTGGCTGACGCACAAGCTGCGGTGAGAAACCATCCAAGACTGTTGGCAGTTACTCGTGACGGTGATGCGGTTTCTTCTTCTTACATTATTGGTGGGTCGGGTAAAACGGCTTCAAAAATTGAAGCTAAGGCAAAAGCAGAAGCTGCTGAATTAAAGCGCGATGAAATTGCCAGAGAATTAGACCAAGTTAGATTCAAATTACAAAATGCTCGAGAAGAACGTAACCGAGTAGCCGAAAAAGTTGAAGCAGCACTTGCGCTCTTGCATGAGTCTGACGCGGAACTTTCAGCAGTAGCTGAAAAGCTGGGTGCTTTGGGTGAGCAAAAACGTAGCGCAGAAGCTGAAACACAAAGACTTGAAAAGTTTCTAGAAGAAATAAGACAAGCTCGTCAAGACGACGAAAGAGTTTTGGGGGAGTTGGAAAATAGATTAAATGACTCCGAAGGCGAGCCAAGTGAAGCAGAGTTAGATCCAAAGCTGCGCGATGAGCTGTTAACTCAAGCAGAAGAAAAACGCCAGAATGAAATTGAGGCACGATTGGCGCATCGCACGGCGGAAGAACGTCATTTAGCGGTACTTGAACGCGCCATGCAATTAGAGCGCCAAGCAGAAACTGAACGTGCGGCGAGAGTTCGAGCTCAAGAACGCAGAGAGCAACGTAGAAGAGCAGCAGCAACTGCAAGCGCCGTACTAATCGGGATTGATACTGCGCTCAATTATTTAGAGAACTCATTAATTAAAGCTGAAATTGCTCGCGACGAAGCACAAAAAGAGCAGAAACAGATGGATGAAGAACTCTTAACAGTAAGAACAAAGTTACGTGAGCTATCTAGCGATCTTGAAAGATTAGTTGATTCAGTCCATCGAGATGAAATGGCGAGAACAGAGCAACGTTTAAGGATTGAACAGCTGGAAGATCGCACACTAGAGGATCATGGTGTTGACGCTGAGACTTTGATGCGTGAATATGGCCCTGATCAATTAGTACCAGTTTTTGAAACTGAAGAAGAAGTAGAAAAGCGGGATCCAAACTCACCACCACCTGCACCAATTCCTTACGTAAGAGAACAGCAAGAAAAGCGCTTAGCCCAAGCCGAAAAACAATTGAATCTCTTGGGTCGAATTAACCCTTTAGCTCTTGAAGAATTCGCCGCTCTAGAAGAGCGCAACAAGTTCTTAACCGAGCAGCTCGAGGATGTAAAGCGCACTCGTAAAGATTTGCTAGATGTAATTAGTGAAGTTGAGCAAAGAATTCAACAGGTGTTTCTCGAAGCATATAGAGATGTTTCTAGAGAGTTTGAAAATATTTTTCCAAGATTGTTTCCAGGCGGTAAGGGCAAAATAGTTTTAACTGATCCACACAACTTGCGCGAGTCTGGTATAGAAGTTGAAGCTACTCCAGAGGGCAAGAAGGTAAAGCGGTTAACTTTGCTTTCTGGTGGAGAGCAGTCACTAGCGGCAGTTGCTTTTCTAGTCTCGTTATTTAAAGCGCGACCAAGCCCCTTCTACATATTGGACGAGGTTGAAGCTGCTTTGGATGATGCCAACTTGGGCCGTTTATTGCAGATTTATGAAGAATTAAGAGAAAAAAGTCAATTAATTGTTGTTACCCACCAAAAGCGCACCATGGAAATTGCAGACGCACTTTATGGAATCAGCATGAGGGGTGATGGCGTTTCTGCGGTGGTAAGCCAAAGAATTCGTGACGCTAGAGAACCTGAACCTGTCTAATCGTGGGTCTATTTAATTTCGATTTTGGCAAAAAGCTTGTTAGTACATTTTCAAGAGAAAAATTAGATGACGCTGCTTGGCAAGAAATTTATGATGCATTAATTTTAGGGGATTTAGGTCCAAATACTGTAAAAGTAGTGATTGAAAAACTAAAGAAGCATCCAAATCTAAAAGGTGTTTCAGAAGTAGCTGCAGCAAAGAAAATCTTAAGTGAGGTGTTGATCGAAGTATTAACTACTTCGCAAACATCAGAATTAAATATTGTAAAAGATCAATTAAATGTGATCTTAATTGTGGGAGTAAATGGCACAGGAAAAACTACCAGCGTTGGAAAGTTAGCAAATTATTTTCATGCAGCAGGTAAGACTGTGGTTTTGGCAGCAGCGGACACCTTTAGGGCAGCAGCAGCAAATCAGTTGGAAACTTGGGCGCAAAGATCAGAGAGTGATTTTATCCGCGGTGAGGATAATTCCGAGCCAGCAAGTGTGGCCTTTAAGGCAGTGCAAAAAGCAAATGAGCTAAACGCCGATATTTTGCTGGTAGATACTGCTGGTCGTTTGCATACTAAAGCAGGCTTGATGGATGAGCTAGGAAAAATTAAACGAGTAATAGAGAAGCAAACCCCTATCAACGAAGTTTTGTTAGTAATTGACGCCACGACTGGGCAAAACGGTCTTATTCAAGCCAAAATATTTACCGAAGCTGTAGATGTCACTGGAGTTATCTTGACCAAACTTGACGGCTCAGCCAAGGGCGGAATCGTGGTGGCCATAGCTCAAGAGCTACAAGTTCCGGTTAAATTCATTGGAATTGGTGAAGGACTAGCAGATATAAAGGCTTTTGATTCCGAAGAATTTGTAACTGATCTGCTTAGTTAATAATCCTGTAACAAAAAAGTTCAAATTGATACATGCACGCAACACTTTTAATCCTTGATGTTTACATTGCTCCTCAATAGTGCTGTCCATTCGCAACGGCGCGAAAAAGATAATTCTATTTAGGGGATGGTTTGATGCCTGAAATTAGCGCGGGCGATACCGCGTTCATAATGATCGCCACCGCCATGGTGCTGTTGATGACGGTTCCAGGATTGGCAATGTTTTACGGCGGCATGGTCCGCGCCAAAAGCACACTAAACATGATCATGATGTCATTTGGTGCCATGGTGGTAGTTGCCTTGGTATGGGTGACTTTTGGCTATTCAGTTACCTTTGGCCCAGCAACTGGTTCTGGAAGTTGGAGCCTTCTAGGCAACCCTGCCACTTATTGGGGATTGGGTTCGATAATGAATACCGAATCAGTGGCAATTAATGGTGGTTACATTCCAATTCCCGCATTGACATTCGTGGCTTTTCAGGGAGTTTTTGCAGTTATCACTGTGGCATTAATTTCTGGTGCGATTGCTGATCGAGCTCGATTTGGTCCTTGGTTGTTGTTTGCTGCAATTTGGGGAACATTCGTTTACCTACCAGTTTCTAGAGCAGTTTTTTATTTTGGAAATGAGAATGGTGAACAAGGTGGATTAATTGGCGCCACCATTGGAGCCATTGATTTTGCCGGTGGAACTGCGGTGCATATCAACTCAGGAGTAGCAGCCTTAGCGCTAGCAATCATTTTAGGTAAGCGAGTTGGCTTTGGAAAATCTCCAATGCGACCTAGCAATTTACCGCTAGTGATGATTGGTGCAGGACTGCTCTGGTTTGGCTGGTTTGGATTCAATGCCGGAAGCGCGCTCGCTGCTGACGGTCTTGCGGCAATTGCTTTTATTAACACTATTACGGCAACTTGCGCGGCAGTTTTGGCGTGGCTTCTTACAGAAAAAATTCGAGATGGTCACGCAACCAGCTTGGGTGCCGCGTCAGGTGTAGTAGCAGGCTTGGTTGCCATAACTCCAGCCTGTGCCTCAGTTGATACTTGGGGCGCAATTTCAATCGGTGCGATTGCCGGTGCCTTATGCGCAATGGCGGTAGATCTTAAGTACCGATTTGGTTTTGATGATTCTCTTGACGTAGTAGGAGTCCACTTAGTTGGAGGAATTGTTGGAACCATCTTGATCGGATTCTTTGAAGCTTATGACGGCTTAGGAATCTTCTATGGTGGTGGAGCTTCGCAATTAATCGCTCAAGTTCAAGGAGTGGTAATCGTGATGGCCTACACCTTTGTGATGACGCTAATTATTGGCGGCTTGCTAGTTAAGTTTGCTGGCTTTAGAGCAACCAAAGAAGCAGAGTTGCGCGGAGTAGATCTCGCACAACAAGCTGAGTCTGCGTACGACTTTTCAGATGCGGGTAGCAAAGGAGTGAAAGCATGAAGTTAGTAGTAGCAATCGTCAAACCTTTTAAAGTTGATGACGTAAAAACTGCGCTTCAAGAAAATGGGGTAACCGGAATGACCATCTCTGATGCTTCAGGATTTGGGCGCCAAGGAGGTCATACTGAGATTTACCGAGGAGCTGAATACAAAGTTGACTTGGTTCCTAAGGTGAGGATCGAAGCTCTGGTTGAAGACAAAGAAGTAACCAGGGTAATAGACGCCGTGGTAACTGCAGCGCAAACTGGAAACATCGGAGACGGAAAAGTCTGGGTGATACCAGTAGAAGAAGTAGTCCGAGTTAGAACTGGCGAAAAAGGTGCATCGGCAATTTAAATGCTGGGAATGCCAATCGGTGGCTGAGTGAATTTGGGTGCTTGACTACGCTTGAACCCATGTTCGCTCAGCTTTCCGAAAAACTAAATAACACTCTCAAAAATCTTCGTGGCAAGGGTCGACTTAGCGAAGCTGATATCGATGAAGCCTTAGCAGAAATCAAGACCGCCCTCTTAGAAGGTGATGTGGCGCTTAAAGTTGCCACTGATTTTGTAGGGCGAATTCGCGAACAAGCACTTGGCGAAACTGTCTCTAAGGCGATTAACCCAGGCCAACAAGTAACAAAAATTGTTCATGCAGAGTTAATGCGGATTTTAGGTGCTGAGACTCGAAGGCCCAAATTCGCGAAAAACCCACCAACCGTATTCATGCTTCTTGGTTTGCAGGGTGCCGGTAAAACCACGCTTGCAGGAAAGCTAGCCAAATACTTTGCACGTGATGGCCACACACCGCTACTAGTTGCCGCCGATTTACAAAGGCCAAATGCAGTTGACCAATTAAAAATTGTTGGCGATCAAGCCAAAGTTCCGGTTTTTGCCCCAGAGCCGGGTAACGGTGTGGGCGACCCAGTGGAAGTTGCCAAACGCGCTTTAGCGGAAGCTAAAAAAAGTTTGCATGACATAGTAATTATTGACACAGCGGGTCGTTTAGCTATTGATGATGATTTGACTAAGCAAGCTCATGCAATAAAGCAGGCGGTAAATCCAGACGAAACGCTGTTAGTAATTGATGCCATGATCGGTCAAGATTCAGTTAACACTGCCGAGCAATTTTTAAGCAAAGTTGGTTTCGATGGAATTGTGCTAACCAAGCTAGATGGCGATGCTCGCGGTGGTGCTGCTTTGTCATTAGTCGAAACTACAAATCTGCCTATTTTGTATGCCTCTACTGGCGAGAAACTAGATGATTTTGATCTGTTTCACCCAGATCGTTTGGCAAATCGAATTTTAGATATGGGCGATGTTTTATCGCTCATCGAACAAGCTGAAAGAGTTTTTGATACCAGCCAACAAGAACGTTTTGCACAAAAAATATCAAGTGGTGAGGAATTTACTTTAGAAGACTTTTTAGAGCAATTACAGGGCCTTAAAAACATGGGTTCACTTTCAAAAATGCTAACCATGATGCCAGGAATGGCTCAAGCAAAAAAACAAATTGAAGCCATCGACGACAAAGAGTTAATTAGAATTGAAGCAATCATCCAGTCAATGAAGCCGGAAGAACGCAAAAATCCTAAATTACTTGATGGCAATCGCAGGGCAAAAATCGCGCAAGGTGCCGGTGTACAAGTGAGTGAAGTAAATAGTTTGATCAAAAGGTTTAGCGAAGCACAAAAAATGATGAAACGAGCTCAAACTACTGGAAGTATTCCAGGAGTTCCTAGCGCTAATTTCAACAAACAAAAACAAAAGCAAAAGCCCAAGAAAGGCGCAAGACGCAGTGGCAATCCCGCCAAAAGAGCATTAGAAGAAAAAGGGTTTACAGTTCCAACCGAAGAGTATGGATCTGCTTTTAAACTTTAACTCAAATTAATTTCAATTCGATTTGCTTTATGGTTGGCAAAAACTTCCAGGTCCATTTCCAGTGCTCGCAAGTAGCGCTGCAAAGTGGAGAGCTGAAGGTCCTCTCCATTTTCGATGGCAGATACACGTCTTTGTGAGACGCCCATTTTTTCGGCAACCTCAGTTTGGGTTAAACGAGCCCGCAGCCTTAACGCTTCTAAATTTAAAAACATTATAGAATAATATCATTCTATAGAATGGGTCTTATCGATGACTCGATGCTAGCGCTCTGGGAGACTTAGCCTTCTCGAAAATTTATAACAAAGGAACAAAGTGGCTGTAAGAATTAAATTAAAGCGTCTAGGCAAAATCCGTACCCCTATGTACCGAATTGTGATTGCTGATCAAAGAGCTGCCAGGAACAGCCGTTCCATTGAAGAGGTTGGTGTCTACCAGCCAAAAGAAAATCCATCAGTTATTGAAGTTAATTCGGAACGTGTTCAGTATTGGCTCAGCGTAGGAGCACAACCAACTGATCCAGTTAAAGCCATTTTGAAACTAACGGGTGATTGGCAAAAGTACACGGGCGAAGGCGACACTTCAAACAAAGTTCAAGTTGCTCCACCAAAAGTTGATCGCAAGGCAATTTACGACGCTGCAGTTAAAGATGCTTTTAAGGTAAAAGAAGAAGAAGCGAAGAACCCTCCTAAGCCTAAAGAAACACCTAAGGTAGAAGAACCTAAAGCTGAAGAGTCAGCAACCGAAGAAGTAGCTGCTGAAGCACCTGTAGCCGAAGAAGTAAAGACTGAAGAAACTACCCAGGAAACCCAAGAGGAAACTAAGGCAGAAGAAGCACCAGCGGCTGAAGTAAGCGCAGCTGAAGAAACCAAAGAGGCTTAAAAAATGATTGAGGACGCACTCGAGCACCTTGTTAAAGGAATCGTGGATCACCCAGATGATGTAGAAGTTGCTCCTCGCACAACTAAGCGTGGAGTCACGCTTGAGGTTGGAGTTAACGGCGAAGATTTAGGCCGAGTTATCGGACGCAATGGACGTACCGCTACAGCAATACGAACTGTGGTTAATGCATTGCAACCGGGCCGCCCTACTCGGATTGACTTTGTGGACATCGACGGCGAATAAGAATGCAAGTAGTAGTTGGCCGAATTGGTCGACCACACGGCGTTAAAGGCGAAATAAACGTTGAAGTCTTGACTGATAATCCGGAACAAAGATTTCAGCCAAAGTCGAAACTAAAACTACAAAATTCTGAAAAAACTTTAACAGTTAAGTCAATAAAGTTAACTCAAAAAAAACTATTGGTGTTCTTTGAAGAAATCGAAGATCGAAATCAAGCAGATGAATATAAAGGTTATTACTTAACTTTGGACCTTGATGAGTCAGAAATCCCAACTGAAGGTGATGAATTTTATGATCAGCAGTTGATTGGTCTCAAAGCATTTGATCAAAATCAGATAAATCTTGGCGAAGTAATCGATGTAATTCATGGCGCAGCACAAGATTTGCTAGTTATAAAAACACCTGAAAATAAACAAGTGCTAGTACCCTTTGTTGATGAAATCGTGCCTGAAGTAAATGTTTTAGAAAAAACTCTGCTGATAACACCACCCAAAGGACTCTTTGACGATCAAGCGATTGAAGCAAAATGAGAATTAATTTAATTTCAATCTTTCCAAGTTTTTTTGATTGCTTGAATTTGTCTTTGATTGGCAAAGCTAAAGAAAAAAATATTTTAGATATTAGAGTTCACGATTTGCGAGATTTCACTCACGATAAACATAAAACTGTTGACGATTCCCCTTACGGAGGTGGCCCAGGAATGGTGATGTCGCCAGTACCGTGGGGTGAAGCTATCGATTCAATTCTTGAAAATTCAACTCAAGCCACCTTGATAATTCCTACTCCCTCTGGCGAACCCTTCACGCAAATAACGGCGAATCAGCTTTCTAAGGAAGATCACTTAATTTTTGCTTGTGGTCGCTATGAGGGCATTGATGCCAGAGTTGCCGAGCATTACAAACAACATCAAAAAATTAAATCAGTCAAAGAAATTTCATTGGGAAATTATGTGTTAAATGGCGGCGAGGTCGCCAGTATTGCCATCATTGAGGCAGTAACACGATTAATCGATGGTGTTATAGGGAATGAAGAGTCGGTTCTTGACGATTCTTTTGCCCCGGGCTTAATGGAAGATCGCACGGAAGGCCCTGTCTTTACCCGCCCGCCAGTTTGGCGGGAGCTATCCGTCCCAGATGTTCTGCTTTCTGGAGATCATAAAAAAATTGCCCAATGGCGCGCAACAATGACAAAAAAATCCTCAAGCTGATATCCCAAAATTAAGCCAAATTCTTTAACTGGCAGAATAAGGGGACTTTCCGAGAATTCGATCGCCCTGCCACAGGGGGGCAAAGAATGAAAATCTCGGCCACGAAAAAAAGATTCAATTGACCTGGGGCATGTTGAGTCAGGAGTAAAAATGAAACGCTTAGACGCGCTTGATGCCGCATCAATTAAGAAAAATCTTCCAAAGCTTAGATCTGGTGACACAGTAAAAGTTCACGTAAAAGTTGTTGAAGGATCACGCTCTCGTATCCAGATCTTCCAGGGAGTCGTAACCCGCATCCAGGGTAGTGGAATCGGCGAAACCTTCACAGTTCGAAAAGTTAGTTTTGGTACAGGCGTTGAAAGAACTTTTCCATTGCATTCGCCAATTATTGAAAAGATCGAATTAATATCCATGGGCGACGTAAGTCGTGCCAAGCTCTATTACTTGCGAGATTTGACTGGAAAAGCTGCCAAAATCAAAGAGCGTCGCGGTGACTTAAGTTCAGCAATTGTCAGCGATGAAGACATTGAAGTTGAAACTTCACAAGCAGTTGAAGAATCTGCTGCTAGCGAAGAAGCTCCAGTCGAGGAAGCTGTAACTGAAGAGGCTCCTCCGATGGCAGAAGAAGTAGCAGCTCAAGAAGATGTAGCTCAAGAAGAAGCTGCCTCAGAAGAAGTGGCCGAACCAGCACCTGCCGAAGAAGTTGTTGCTGAAGAAAATAAAGAGAGCAACTAGTTAGCATCTTGCGAGCTATTTGGTCGTTCGTCAAAGAAATTGTAATTGTCTTAACGATTGCCCTGATTTTATCTTCGATAGTCAGGGCTTTCTTTTTTCAAGCATTTTACGTTCCAAGTGCTTCTATGGAAGATACGCTGCAATTACAAGATCGAATTATTGCTTCCAAATTTTCTAAGATCTATTCACCCGTGGATCGTGGAGATGTAATTGTTTTCAGGGATCCAGGAGGCTGGTTACCTGATTCTCAAGGAAGCAGCAATCCGGTAGTTCGTGCCTTGATTTTTGTAGGTCTCTTGCCGAGTGACGAAGGAAAAGACTTAGTGAAAAGAGTAATTGCCAAGGGAGGCGATGAAGTAATTTGCTGCGATGATGCCGGTCGAATTATTGTCAACGGAGTTCCATTAGAAGAAGACTATTTAAAATCAGGTGTGAGTAGCGACCAAGTTGAATTTGAAATAACTGTTCCAGAAGGTCGACTCTTCATGCTCGGAGATAATCGCCCCAATTCTCGTGACTCCAGATATCATCTGCAGACCGCCTATGGAACTATTCCTGAAAGCCACGTAGTTGGAAAGGTCAATTATCGAATTTGGCCATTTGATCGATTTGCCAAATTAAATAGACCTGAGATATTTAGTCAAATTCCTGACAATAATTAGTTAGATGGCACCTTCGCTCACATTAGAGAAAGGCTTTTTCTCACAAGGCATAAAGTCTCTCGCTGGGATTGATGAAGTCGGTAGAGGTTGCATCGCGGGTCCGGTCTCAATTGGAATTGCGGTTATTTCAAGCGAAGTAGGCAACATCCCCAAGGGTCTAAACGACAGTAAATTATTAAGCCCGAGCAAGCGAGAAGGCCTAATACCAGAAATCAAAACTTGGACTTCAGATTTTGCAGTGGGGCATAGCTCTAACAAAGAAATAGATAAACACGGATTACCGAATGCACTGAAACTTGCAGCTGGCAGAGCCTTGGCGGCATTGAGCAATATCCCTGAATTAATTATTTTGGACGGCAAGCATAACTGGCTAAAAACAAATCCAAATGAATTATTTTTAGAAGCAAAAGTTGCCATAGAACTAGGAGAATTCGCTCGCTTAATTGAACAAATCAAAGTTGTTACCAAGACCAAAGCGGATCAAGCCTGCGCATCGGTGGCTGCTGCAAGTGTGCTGGCAAAAGTAGAACGTGACGGCCTGTTAGATGAATTAGCTAAAAAAGTGCCAAACTATGCGTGGCAAAAAAATAAAGGCTACGCCTCTCCTGCGCACCTGGAGGCAATTAAGCTGCATGGCCCAAGTGATTATCACCGAATAAGCTGGAAGCCATTTATTTAACTAAATCCATGGGATTAATTTTTAAAAAATCACTTTTCTCAAAACCAAACCCAGGGTCTATTTATTTAAAAAGTCCTTTATTGTTGTCGAGATCGTTATGATTCGTTATTTTAGAAAATTTTGCGGCTAAAAAATCAAAAAATATTGCTCTTGGCAAGGGAGGTTATCCACATATTTTTGTTTATAGAGAAGCAATATCCACAGATTTTGCTGGGGTCTAGTTATTAGTTAACTAAATCTTCATTATTGACTGTATGAAGAATCGATCCAAACTATTAGGTGATTGGGGCGAGAAGGTCGCTCAAGAACATTTGAAAAACGATGGTTACGAAATATTGACCTCGAATTGGCGCTGTTCTATAGGCGAATTAGATGTTGTGGCAAAAGATGGCGAGACGATTGTCGCCTGTGAAGTCAAAACTAGAACTTCAGCCAAATTTGGCACACCTCTCGAGGCTATTGGTAAAGATAAAGCTAAAAGGCTAAAGCAATTACTTTATGCCTACTTATTAGCTAACTCTATGAAAGCAAAATCAGTTCGAATCGACATTGTTGGCGTAACTGGAATTCCAGATAGCGATCCCACGATCGACCATTTGAAAGGAATTGAATTTTGAAACATGCAATTGTTAAATCAGTGGTAGTTGTTGGAGTGACTGGACATTTAATAGATGTTGAAGTTGATATTGGCGAGGGATTGCCAGGTTTTTCGATTGTGGGATTGGCAGATACGCAAGTTGCAGAATCGAGAGATCGCGTGAAAGCTTCTATTCGAAATAGCAATCTGGTTTGGCCAAATAGAAAAGTCACTGTCTCGCTCTCCCCAGCGGGTTTACCAAAAACAGGTGCCGGTATTGATTTAGCAATTGCAGTTGCTGTTTTAACGGCGACTGAGCAAATCAAACCTGAAGACATAAAAGACTTTGCAGTTTTAGGGGAGTTGGGATTAGATGGCGCAGTTAAGCCAGTTAAAGGAGCGCTACCCGCAGCAATTGCCGCAAGTAAAACTTTAGGTAATTTTTTAACGGCAACAGATTGCGCTGCTCAATGCACCTTAGTTGATAACTTAAAAGTTTTTGCGGTTTCAAGCTTGAGGGAGTTGATTGCCGTAATTTCCAAAGCAAAAAAACCAAGAGATATCAGAGCTAAGTCTCAAGCAAAAATTAAACAAGGTAGTGACATGAGCGAGGTTGCAGGTCATGCGCTTGCTAAATGGGGATTGGAATGCGCGGCAGCGGGAGGGCACCACGTAGCCATGATTGGCCCACCAGGAGTTGGTAAAACACTTTTAGCAGAACGCTTCACAGGGATTTTGCCGCCACTAAGTAAATCTGAGGCGTTGCAGGTTAGTGCTATTAGATCTAGTGCCGGGATTTTGGATGACGAATATGCACTTGATTTAACTCCACCTTTTGTGGCTCCCCATCACACTGCCACACATGTAGCAGTTATTGGCGGGGGATTTAAAGCAGCTGCCACAGTGGGCTTAGTAACACAAGCGCATTTGGGAGTTTTGTTTTTAGATGAAGCACCAGAATTCCCTCGAAACGTTTTGGAGTCATTAAGGCAACCTTTGGAATCAGGGCGCGTAGTTATCGCCCGAGCAAACTTTGTTTCTCAAATGCCTGCAAGATTTCAATTATTAATTGCAGCGAATTTGTGCCCATGCGGCCCAAGTGTCGGGCAAAAATGTAATTGCACCATGCAAAGCAAAATTCGTTACCTAAATAAATTATCTGGTCCTTTTATGGATCGAGTTGATATCAGATTGAGGCTTTATGTTCCAACTCAAGCAGAGCTGGCAGTTGAAGTTAATCAAAATGAATCATCTGAACAAATCGCCCAGCGCGTATTGCTAGCTCGTGAACGCATGAATCAAAGATTTAAAGATGAAGACTTCAAATTGAACGCTCATATGACTCCGAAGTCTCTACGAACTACTTATCGACTAAACGAAGCGGGAGATGTATTGCAAGACTCTTTAAGAAGAGGCCTTATTTCCATTCGGGGAGCTGATCGGGTAGTTCGATTGGCTTGGTCGGTCAGCGATCTTAGGGATCAAGATCGACCGAGAAAGGAAGATGTTTTAGCAGCGCTCTCGCTTCGAGATGCAGAAGGAAAGTGGGCGGCATGAAAATTGATGAAATAAAAAAACTAAGTGAAGCTGATTCGAGATTAATTTTGAGTTGGATTAGCGATCACTTGGATCTTCATTTAGCAAGAAGTATTCAATCTCGCGGAGCTAAGGTTGCTTTGGAAGCAGTCACCCTAAATGCAGCCGCTAGACCAAGCGAAAGAAGGCGTATTTCGCGACTAAATCAAATCAATTCCATTGATGAAATTCGTGAGCAATTAGCGGTTAAAGCAATTGAATACCTAACTCCAGAAAGTGAGTATTGGCCAGAGCAATTAAGTGATCTTGACCTAGCTACTCCAATTGGATTATTCGTGAAGGGTGAAAAGTTAACGCTCAAAGATCAGTCAGTGGCCATTGTGGGAACAAGAAACGCCTCTTCTTATGGTGCGCGAATCACTCAAGATTTGGCTTTTGAATTAGCAAATTTTGGTTACACAATTGTCTCTGGAGGCGCTTTTGGAATTGATGTAATTGCACATCACAGCACACTGTTAGCAAAAGGTACAACAATTTGTGTTCAAGCAAACGGTTTAGATAATTTTTATCCAAAAGCAAATCAAGAATTAATTAATCGAATTGTTAACAATGGAGCAGTAGTTAGCGAATACCCGCCAGGTCGACCTCCAGGTAAATCTCAATTTTTAGAAAGAAATCGCATAATTGCTGCGCTGTCGGGTGGGGTGGTAGTAGTTGAAGCTCCTAAGATTTCTGGTTCGCTTTCAACAGCAAATCACGCAAGCAAGATTTCACGAATGGTTATGGCATTCCCAGGTGAAGTAACCAATGAAAACTCCACTGGCACAAATGAATTAATTAAAACCAAGCAAGCTGAAATAATTACTCATCACCTAGATGTAATCGAATTACTGTCTCCACTTGGGCAACTCCCTCCGGAACAAATAGAAATTTCGAAGCTCTCCACCTATGACCGACTAAGTGATAACGCAAAGTTGGTTTTTGAAGCCCTTCCTTTAAGAGGTGGCTTTCAAATTCAAGAATTAGTTAATAGATCAGGGCTAGATCAGGTTGAAGTTATCTCAGCTTTGAGCGAATTAGAAATATTTTCTGCGGCCAGAAGAAGCACCACAGGATGGGTTATGGATGCGCAAGCGAATATTAGACAACCCGCCCTCCCTGACGCTTGCTGAAAATAAGTAAACCTGTGACCATTAGATAGTGAGCAAATTAGAAAAAATAGTTGATGAATTTATTGATTATTTAAAGCTTGAGAAAAATCGCTCAGTTAACACCTTGAAAACGTATCGAACAGACATTGCCTCTTTATTGGAGTACGCCGAATCTAAAGACCTAAAAAAGATTCAAGATCTAGATTTGCTCACGATTCGAAATTGGATTGCAGTTCAAAGCCATAATGGAGCAGCCCCAGCCTCATTAGCTAGAAGAACTAGCACAGTCAGAGTCTTTACTAAATGGCTTCAGGAAACTAATCAAACAAAAAACGATGTTGCGGCAAGGCTATTAACTCCTAAGGTTCCTTCAACATTGCCGAAAGTTCTTGCTAAAAATCAAGCAGCAAAAATGCTCGATGAGGCAAGTATTTTAGATGATGAATTGCAATCGCCAATAAGCCGAATGAGAGATCATGCGATCTTAGAACTGCTATATGCCTCAGGCATAAGGGTTAGCGAGGCAGCAAATCTAGATCTAGATGACATCGACTTTGAAAGATTGACTATAAAAGTTTTTGGAAAAGGCAGAAAAGAAAGAATCGCTCCCTTCGGAATACCAGCTAGAAAATCTTTAGAAAAATATCTAAGCGACTCGAGACCTAAATTACAAAATGACAAATCTCAAAAAGCGCTTTTTTTGGGTGATAGAGGAAAGAGAATTGATGTTAGGCAAGTGCGAAGAATTGTCGAAAAAGCGATAAAAAGAGTTGAAGATGCTCCTGACATTTCACCACATTCGCTTAGACATAGCGCCGCCACGCATTTATTGGAGGGCGGTGCAGATTTACGTATCGTGCAAGAACTCTTAGGGCATGCCTCGCTTGCCACAACTCAGAAATACACCCACATTTCTGTTGAAAGACTCAAGAAATCTTTTGAGCAAGCTCACCCCAGGGCTTAATTAAAAATCGGAAGTAATCTAGCCTTTGAATATAAAATACTAAGTGGATTTAAATATCTTTTTTCTTCAATGAGCCCCCAATGAAGGCAAGTTCTTGGTTTGCAGTGAGATCCAGTTTCCGAAACATAACCAATGATTTGGTTTCGTCTCACGAATTGACCCGCTTTAATAATTGGTTCAATGGGTTGAAAGGTTGTTTTTAAATTATCGTGGTTGATACTTACGATTCCAACATCGCCAATTTTTCCTGAAAAGAAAACAATTCCATCTTGGGGCGAGCGAACAGGAGCGCCCGGATAGGTTTCTATATCCACACCACGATTTCCTGCGGCATAGGGAGCTGGAGGTGGTTCAAAAAAACGTTCGATAATCATGGGTTGGACTGGCGGGACCCACGGCTCAGGGGCTGTGAGTAGTAATAATTCGATCATCGAACCATTAAAAACTTAATTGAGCGTTTTTGGGGGATTCTTGATTGAACTGTTGATTAATAAGGCCTGGGGATAAGTTTTTCTGAGGTTCTTATAGCATTGAGCTCAGCATCAGTCCTTGGATTGATGACTTCGCACATTCGGTCTCTGGTTAGCCAGACCATTGTGAGCTAGGTCTGACTATATATATAGACAGCGCTCTCAATTGGCGGATGTCAGGAACGAAAATCAAACGATTTTCGTTGAAACCAAAAAAGGAGTGCGGCTATGGCCGTTGTAACAATGCGTCAGCTACTTGAGTCTGGCGTTCATTTCGGGCATCAAACCCGTCGTTGGAATCCAAAAATGAAGCGCTTCATTATGACCGAGCGCAATGGCATTTATGTGATTGATTTAAATCAATCCTTGTCATTTATTGATCGGGCATATGAATACGTAAAAGAAACCGTGGCACGCGGTGGCACGATCATGTTCGTTGGCACTAAGCGTCAAGCTCACGAGCCAATTGAACAACAAGCGCGCAGAGTGGGCATGCCATTTGTCACCGAGCGCTGGCTTGGTGGAATGTTAACTAACTTTGGAACTATTCAAAAGCGTTTAACTCGCCTTAAAGAATTAGAGGCAATTAGCTTCGATGACACCAGTAGTGGTTACACCAAAAAAGAATTATTGATGATGCGCCGTGAAAAAGAAAAGCTAGAGCGCATTTTGGGTGGTGTGCGCGAAATGCACAAACTACCTAACGTTCTTTGGGTAGTTGACACCAAGAAAGAACAGATTGCAGTAGATGAAGCTCGCAAACTAGGAATCCCTGTAGTTGCGATTTTAGATACCAACTGCGATCCAGATGAAGTAGATTTTCCAATCCCTGGCAATGATGACGCAATTAGATCAATCGGGTTATTAACTCGAGTAATTGCAGATGCAACAGCCGAAGGCTTAATGGCAAGAGCTTCAAGAAATGCAAATGCCGATTCACCAGTAGCTGAACCATTAGCTGAGTGGGAAAAGGAATTGTTAGAAGGCGCTTCACCGGAAGTCGCAGCTGAAAAGCCAGAGGGAACTAATTAAAAAATTGTAAGTTGAGTGCCGAGAGAAATCTCGGCACTTTTAATGAAAAGGAATAAATAACATGGCGAATTACACCGCCCAAGATGTCAAGACTTTACGCGAGGCAACTGGCGCAGGAATGATGGATTGTAAAAAAGCGCTTGATGAAACCAATGGAGACTTCAACGCGGCAGTGGAATTATTGCGAGTAAAAGGCGCGAAGGATGTAAATAAGCGTGAAGGCAGAGTTGCCTCAAGTGGTTTAGTTGCTGGAATTGTAGAAGGTGACAGCAAGGGCGCGCTAGTTGAAGTTAATTGTGAAACCGACTTTGTTGCCAAAACTCCAGACTTCATTGAGTTGGGTGACAAAGTTGCGAAGCATATTTTAGATACCAATCCAAAAGATGTAGAAAGCTTGCTTTCGAGTGAATTAGAAGCCGGCAAATCAGTTCAACAAGCTCTAGATGAAGCCAATGCGGTGATGGGTGAGAAAGTTGAAATTAAAAAGTTCTCAAGACTTGAAGGTGGATATGTGCATGTCTACCTACACAAGCCAGACCCAGCACTACCAGCCGGTGTTGGCTCAATTGTTCAGCTTGATGTGGCTAACGAGCAAGTTGCAAAAGATTTAGCGCAACAGGTAGCAGCAATGGCACCCCTTTATTTGTCCCGAGAAGAAGTTCCACAAGAAGTGATCGAAACTGAGAAGCGTGTGGCAGAACAAACCGCAAAAGAAGAAGGAAAGCCGGAAGCTGCCATTGCCAAGATCGTAGAAGGCCGTGTTGGCTCCTATTTCAAGGATTTTTGCTTAGTAGAGCAGGCCTGGGTCAGAGACAACAAGAAAACCATCAAGAATCTATTAGAAGATAATAAAGTGAATGCGAAAGCATTTGCTAGATACAAGGTGGGACAAGCGTAGATGCCTTACAAAAGGGTGCTCTTAAAACTCTCGGGCGAAGCATTCGCTGGCGGAGGGGGATTAGGAGTTGACCCGGATGTAGTTGCAGATATAGCCCAGCAAATTTCTAACGTAGTACAAAGCGGAACTCAAGTTGCCGTTGTTATTGGTGGCGGCAATTATTTTCGTGGAGCACAACTTTCTGAAAGAGGAATGGACAGAGCTCGCGCCGATTACATGGGCATGCTCGGTACAGTGATGAACTGTTTGGCCTTGCAAGACTTCTTAGAAAAAATAAATGTAGACACTCGCGTTCAAACTGCAATCACCATGGGGCAAGTTGCCGAAAATTATGTTCCAAGAAGAGCTGAACGACACCTAGAAAAAGGAAGAGTAGTTATTTTTGGCGCTGGGTTAGGTGCTCCCTTCTTTTCTACGGATACCACGGCTGCTCAAAGAGCCTTAGAAATTGGCGCAGAGGTGGTATTGATGGCCAAAGGCGTCGATGGTGTTTATTCGGATGACCCCAGAAAAAATCCTCAAGCAGAAAAGTTTGATGAACTTACTTACGATGATGTTTTGCAAAAGAATTTAAAGGTAGCTGACGCAACAGCCATAAGCTTGTGCCGTGATAATAAATTGCCCATTTTAGTTTTTAATTTGCTAGAAAACGGAAATATCAAACGAGCAGTAAATGGTGAAAAAATAGGCACCATTATTCGGGGAGCATAAAGATGATTGATCAAGTTTTAAGTGAAGCTCAAACAAAAATGGATAAGGCTCTAGAAGTAGCTAAAGAAGACTTCACTACTATTCGGACTGGTCGTGCCAATCCAGCGATGTTCAACAAAATAAATGCGGATTACTACGGCACGATGACTCCTTTAAGCCAAATGGCTTCGATTCAAATCCCAGAGGCAAGAATGGTGATCATCACCCCTTACGACAAGGGAGCTATGGCAACAATTGAAAAAGCCATTATGGAAAGTGATTTAGGGGTAAATCCGAGCAACGATGGAAACGTAATTAGAGTTCCCTTGCCGCAATTAACAGAAGAGCGTCGCAAAGAGTACATAAAATTGGCAAAAACCAAGGCAGAAGATTCAAAGGTCTCAATACGCAATATTCGTCGCCACGCTAAAGAAACTTTAGAAAAATTGAAGAAAGATGGCGAGGTTGGCGAAGACGACGTTAAGCGAGCCGAAAAAACCTTAGATGAAAATACCAAGAAACATGAATCTCAAATTGATGAGTTGTTAAAGCACAAAGAAGCCGAACTGCTCGAGGTCTAAATGACTAATGAAACCGAGCAAAAGCCGGGTCGCAATGTTCCAGCGGCAATTGGGGTCGGCTTATTTTTGCTATTCACAGTTTTTTTCTCACTTACCTATATAAAAGAATTTTTCTTTTTTGTTGCGTTAGTGGCATTGAATTTAGGAGCTTATGAGTTCATAACCACGATTAAGCGACAGAAAAATATTCAGATTTCAAATTGGGTGGTTTCCTTTTCTTTAGCGGCAATCTTGGTCGCCTCTTTGGGCTTTGGGGAAATTGGCTTAGTTGGTTCGCTAGCCGTTACTTTGGCGTTAGCTTTTGTGGTTCGATTAAAAGATGGTTCAGAGGGAATTTTTGTAGATTCTTCTGCGGTAACTTTTTTGTTGATTTATTTAGGTGTTTTTGGCGGAGTCACCATGTTGATGCTGCGGCAATCGAATGGAGCTTATTTAGTTGCTACCTTTATTTTGCTAACAGCATTAAGTGACACTGGCGGATATTTAGTTGGATCATTGATTGGTAAACACCCAATTTTGCCCAAGCTCTCCCCAAAGAAGTCTTGGCAAGGTTTAGCCGGCTCTGTTTTGTTTGCTGGGCTTTTTGGAATATTTATCGTGCCGCTGTGGTTTGGAATATCAAGTGAAAAAGGATTATTAATTGGAGTTGCTCTAGCAATTTTTGGCACAATTGGAGATTTTTTCGAAAGCGCGATTAAGCGAGACTTAGGGGTAAAAGATTTTGCGAAGTCGCTTCCGGGTCATGGGGGAATGATGGATCGATTAGATTCATTGGCATTCAATTCAATCGCGGCTTGGATACTCTTTGGAATATTCTTAGGATTTTAAGTGGCTAAAAAACCGCCGGTGCATATTGCGGATTTAGATTTGGCAGAGCGCAAAGCCAGGGCAATTGATTTGGGAATTCCGGCATTTAGAGCCGATCAAGTCAGTAGGCAGTGGTTCTCTCGATTTTCAGACGATTCCAGCGAATGGACTGACTTACCCGAAAAAGAACGAGGCGAAATTGCCGAGAAGCTCGCCCCTGAATTAATCAATAAAGTTCGGGAATTAACTACCGATCAAGGTGAGACAGTTAAAACCCTTTGGAAGTTATTCGATGAAAAATTTGTAGAAAGTGTATTGATGCATTACCCAAATCGCACCACGGTGTGTATTTCTTCTCAAGTTGGATGCGGTATGGCTTGTCCGTTTTGCGCAACAGGACAAGGTGGCTTAAAAAGAAATTTGAGTGCAGCAGAAATTGTGGCACAGGTGCAAGCTTCAGCTCGATATGCCGATAGAGGATTGTTACCTAATAAAGATGCGAGACTTTCTAACATAGTTTTTATGGGTATGGGTGAACCTCTAGCTAACTTTGATGCAGTTGTAACCGCGATTAAAAGAATTACTCAGCCACAACCAGAGGGCCTAGGTATTTCAGCTAGAAATGTAACAGTATCCACGGTTGGGCTGGTTCCACAAATT
>JAYPCW010000007.1:0-32097 GCA_038124905.1 Candidatus Nanopelagicales bacterium
ATCCATCACTCATGAGCCAATCAGAACACTCTTCGGTAGTCAAATGTCGTGAAAAATTCACCCAACTAGGGGTAAAGGGCAAAATCATAAAAACTAATGAATCCGCCCGCACTGCTCAAGAAGCCGCCGATGCGCTGGGGGTAGCAGTTGGCCAAATAGTTAAATCTTTAGTTTTCAAAGCCAATGATCAAGCAGTGATGGTTATAGCTTCGGGTAGCAATCGCATCGACACCAATAAAGTCGCTCAAACATTGAATGTAGAAAGGGTCGACAAGGCTGATGCGGATTTAGTTAGAAATGCCACTGGATATGCCATTGGTGGCGTGCCACCATTTGGTCATGCCAGCGAGTTTCCAATTTTGATCGATCCAGATCTTGAGCAATATGAAACAGTCTGGGCAGCAGCAGGTCACCCCTACTATGTATTTCCCACTACTTTTAAAGAGTTGATTTTGCACTCTGGAGCCAAAATCATTGATGTTGCTTTGAGATAGCAATTTCCCTGCTATTAAGTTGTCTTGGTATGAGTGTGCGGGTATATCGAGGCAGACACCGTGAATTAGGTGGGCCAAGTCGTGGGTTGCGATTAGTCCCTTGGCTAAATGTCGCAGCACTGCTTATTTCCAGCGTTCTTTGGTTATTTATAACGGAAGATCGAAGAGATTCTTTGACTGTATTTATCATTTTGTTTCTTTTCTCCAGCGCGGTGTTTCACGCCTTAATTTGGCATGGATTTAGTTGGGCTATTACTTTTGGAATAATTGCTTACGGAATTAGTTTTTCTGCGCTAGCCCTAAATGCTTCTACCGGGTTTTTATTTGGTTCAATTGATTACAGCTATCGCTTAGGTAACCAATTATTTTCTGTTCCCAGTGTTCTGCCGCTATTTTGGGTAGCAATTAGTTACTTTTCATTTACCTTAGCTAGACGAATTAGCTTTTCACTGCCCGCGGTGGTGGCGCTAGGGGCACTTTTTGCAAATTCTGCCCAAATTGGGCTTGATGAAATTTCTTTCAAAGCCGGGTATTGGAGCTGGGTTAATCCTTTGACTGAGGAAAGTTTTTTTCTAGACCTGCCATTAAGAGCAATTTTGGTGAGTTTACTAGTTTTTGCTGTGATTATTTTTATGGCAAGTCAACTCCCCAGAAATGACAAGTTGAGTTCTCGCCCTCCATTTTTTGCTTACCTAATTTTCACAATGTTTACCGCTGTAGTGACATTCGTATATTTTGATGATTTAAGAAATGCCACTTGGATATTTTTATATCTGGGTATTTTGAGTTTAATTTACACTTTTAAAGTTTTGAGGGATCGATAAATTGGCCAGAGTTAATTCAACACTTTCACTGTTAGCTGCGGGTTCTGTTGCACTTGGCATTAAAACTTTATTCGAATTCAAGCCCAATCAGACGGTAAAAGTAACTCCTTTGCCTGAAACCAAAGGTGAAGTAACGAAAAAGATTTCTTTTATTATCGCTGAGAATAATCACCCAGAAACGGCATCACTCATTGCCGATCTTTTGTCTCAAAACGGCTTAACAAATATCGAGGTGTTGGTTAATGAAAACTTGCAGATAACCGACGAGCGAGTAAAGCAGATTAGTAATGACTTGGATCCAACTCCTGCTGGCTGGAGCGAGGTTGCTTGGATTTGTCAAAAACTCGCCTTCTCGGCAGAGGGCGAAATTTTAGTTTTTATCAATCCGCGAGTACTGATTGATTCACAATTATTTGCTAGTGCCCTCAACTTTCTAACAGCCAATCAAATATCAGCTTTATTCGTTAATCCCAAAATTAAAAATCCATTTAATCTTGGTTACCTCAATGAATTAGGGCAAAATCTAATTACTATCAACAAATTAAACAGTGAAGCGGCAATTAGCCCCGATTTATTTTTAATTGAAAAATCCACGTACAACAAGATTGCCGGTCACACCCGAGTCGGGGCAAATCCTGATTTAGGTATTGGGTTACTAAAAGTCCTTCAGAAGCAAAATTTACCTTTCTCTCTTGTCAATGCCGGATCCTTAGCTACAGTGAGCGACCACGCCTACCAAAAAAAATCGCTCACTCCCCTCGAAGATTTAGCCACTAGAGCACTTACTTATTTGGTGCCGATTTTGGTTTTTATCTTTGCCAGATCTAAATCACTTAAACTTCTGGGCTTTGTAGGAATAAAGCTCGGTGGATTTTTGGCTCTTAAACAATTGCTTAATTACAAACCAATTGATTTTCAAAAAATCTTTCTCACACCCCTTGCGGCACTAGTAAGCATTATTATTGATTCATTAGCTTGGTGGCGAAAATGGAAAGCCTAAAGATTCGACCCCAAATTCAAGAAATAATTGATGAATTTCTTCAAGAGCAAAAACCAATTCTTGATGGCGTTTCCCCTGCCGCCGGGCAAATGGTTGATTTTGCAAAAGATTTTTTATCGGGAGGTAAAAGATTAAGGGCTGCTTTTTGCTACTGGGGGTATAAAGCTTCTGGCGGCAGTGATGAAGCAGAGATTTTACGTGCCGCAAGCGCTCTTGAATTTTTGCAAGGATGCGCTTTGGTTCATGATGACGTTATGGATGCTTCTGACACTCGCCGAGGTAAGCCAGCAATCCATAAACGATTTGAAAACTTACATGAAACAGGCAGTTTTGCTGGTAACAAAGAATTATTTGGAGTTGGTGGAGCAGTTTTGCTGGGTGATCTCATGCTTTCTTGGGCTGATCAAATGCTTTTAACTAGTGGTTTTGAATCTGTTGCACTTAAGCGAGGCAAAGATTTATACGACTTAATGCGCACCGAGTTGATGGCCGGCCAATACTTGGATCTTTATAACCAAGCCAAGCGCGGTGGTGATGTTAATGAATCCTTTAACGTAATTAGATTTAAGTCTGCAAAATATTCAATTGAGCGCCCTTTGCAATTAGGTGGCAAGTTGGCAGTAGATGATCCGATTCTAAATAAAACGCTAAGTGATTTTGGCCTACCGCTTGGTGAAGCATTTCAATTGCGAGATGACTTGCTAGGCGTTTTTGGTGATCCTGAAATTACCGGCAAACCTGCCGGGGATGACTTGCGCGAAGGCAAGCGCACTGTTTTGATCGAAATAGCTTTCGACAAAGCAAATTCAGCGCAGAAAAAGTTGCTTGATGATCTATTTGGCAAGGCCACGCTAAGTCTTTCTGAAGTAAATGCCTTGCGAGAAGTACTCGAAGAAACCGGGGCGCATAGTCAGGTGGAGTCTTTGATTGAACAACTTTTTGAGCGTTCTAACAAGGCACTTTTTGAGTCAAATGTCACAAGTGAAGCAAAAAATGCCCTCGCCGAGTTGGCAGTTGCCGCAACTAGCAGAAGACTATAGGCATGAGCTTAAAACTTGAAGATTTAATTCCAGGCAAAGTCAGAACAGTATCTGGCAAGACTGATGAAATAGTAATTGTTGGTGCGGGCCTGGCTGGACTTTCTTGCGCTTTGCGTTTAGCCGGTAAAGGTCGAAAGGTTACAGTTTTAGAAAAAGAAGCACACCCAGGCGGGCGCAACGGCTTGCTAGAAGCTAATGGTTACAAATTTGATACTGGGCCAACAGTTTTAACAATGCCTGATTTGATTCGCGATGCTTTTGATGCCGTCGGTGAAAAGATGGAAGATTGGCTTGAACTACACCCGGTCGCTCCGCTTTACCGAGCTTTCTATCACGATGGTTCGCAACTAGATGTGCATGCTGATCCTGCGCGCATGGCGCAAGAAATTGAATCAGTAATTGGCCCAGATGAAGCCAAGGGTTATTTGGATTATGTTGATTTTGTTTCTAAGTTGTACAAATATGAAATGAAAGACTTTATCGATAAAAACATTGATACTCCCCTAGATTTACTAACACCGAATTTGGCAAAGCTAGTAGCGCTAGGTGGTTTTAGAAAGTTAGCCCCAAAAGCCCGGCAATATCTAAAAGATTTTAGAACTGAGCGAATTTACTCATTTCAAGCTATGTATGCAGGGCTATCTCCTTATCAAGCTTTGGCCATTTATGCAGTTATCGCCTATATGGATTCAGTTGCTGGAGTGTTTTTTCCTAAAGGTGGAATGCATGCCGTTCCCCGCGCGCTAGCTGCAGCGGCAGAAAAACATGGTGTCACCTTTAGATACAACACCACGGTTTCTAAAGTTGAACATAAAAACTCGCGTGCTAGTGCAGTAATTACCAGCACGGGTGAGCGCATTGAGGCTGATGCTTTTGTTTTAAATGCGGATCTACCAGTAGCTTGGCGAGATCTCTTAGGCGAAAGCTCCTGGAACGTCAATCGTCTTCGCTATTCGCCTTCAGCCTTTGTTTTGCTAGTTGGTAGTAAAAAGAAATATGAAAAAATCGCCCACCACAATATTCATTTTGGTAAAGACTGGAAAGAAGTCTTTGCTGATTTAATTGACCGAAAGCGCCTAATGAAAGACCCTTCGCTTTTAGTTACCAACCCGACTAATTCAGATCCTTCTTTAGCTCCGAAAAATCGAGAAATTTATTATGTATTGTTTCCAACTCCAAATCTAGATGCGGATATTGATTGGAAGACGCAAACTCCGCTCTATCAAGAAGAAATAATTCGTACCCTCGAAAAACGCGGATACGGTGATTTTGCTAGCAACATTGAAGTTGCTTATCCCACTTCGCCCCTAGATTGGCAAGAACGTGGAATGGAGCGCGGCGCACCATTTGCCGCCGCCCATACCTTCTTTCAGACGGGGCCGTTTAGACCCAGAAATATTTGGGGTGAAAATGTAGTTTTCACAGGAAGCGGTACCCAGCCGGGCGTTGGTGTGCCAATGGTTTTAGTAAGCGGACGCTTAGCTGCGGAAAGAATCTTAGGTAAAGACCCCTCTTATCGTTCCCGGGCGTATCGCTAGCAAAATCGGATTATGTCAAAACGCGAGTTAGACGCGGCAGAAATCTTTGATCCTAAGCTGCGTGCTTCTTATGAAGCTTGTCGTGAATTAAACGCGAAACATGGCAAAACCTATTACCTAGCCACCCAATTATTGCCTGCAGGCAAAAGACCATACGTACATGCGCTCTACGGTTTTGCCCGCTATGCAGATGAAATAGTAGATGACCTTTCCAGCACGCTTACCAATCAAGAAAAATCCCAATGGCTAGGAGCCTGGGGCGATAAGTTTCTTCAAGATCTCAAAAAGGGATCTTCTGATGACAAAATCTGCAATGCTGTGGTCGACACAGTTAACCGCTGGCAAATCCCCCATGAATATTTTGAAAGCTTTTTGCACTCAATGAAAATGGATTTAACCGTTAAAGAGTATGAAACATTCGAGGATTTATATGAATATGTTTACGGCTCAGCCGCGGTAATTGGATTGCAAATGGTTCCAATTTTGGAGCCAACCAGCGATGAAGCTTATGAAAGAGCGAAGGACTTAGGGGTAGCTTTTCAATTAGCAAATTTCATTAGAGATGTAAATGAGGACTTAGATCGTGGGCGAATCTACTTACCGCTCGCTGAGCTTAAAGAGTTTGGCGTAACGCGCGAAGTACTGCAAGAGAGAATTGCAAGCCAGCAGGTGAAAGCTGCTCTGCGATTTCAAATCGCTCGGGTTAAGGAATTAGAGGAGCGCTCGCGAAGCGGTATTGAATTACTTCACCCCTCAAGTCAACCTTGCATTGAAGCTGCTCGAATTCTTTACTGCGGAATCGTAGGTGCGGTTGAGGCAATTGACTATGAGGTTTTTCGCTCAAGAGCTACAGTGCCAATGAGCCGCCGCCTTGCGGTAGCACTCCCCGCCTGGCGCAAAGCAGTAAAAGCGCGCAGGAAGTTTGGGCCTGGTTCAGTAACTGGCCGCGCTAAGGCAAAATAACTAGTGATGTCAAAAACTCATATTTCACATGATCAGGTGTTAGATCAACTTGAAGCCGAAGCCATAGAAATCTTTCGAGAAGCAGCCAGCGCCTTTAAAAAACCTGTTTTACTATATTCAATTGGTAAAGATTCTTCCGTTTTATTGCGCTTAGCGCAGAAAGCTTTTTACCCAGCAAAAATTCCCTTTCCTTTAATGCATATCGATACCACTTGGAAGTTTAAAGAAATGATCGCTTTTAGAAATGCCGTCGCTAAAGCCGCAGGGGTTGAGTTAATAGTTGCCACAAACCAGCAAGGCGTGAAAGACAATGTCAATCCTTTTGATCTGGGTTCAACCGAATACACCAGAATCATGAAAACAGTTGCCTTGCGAGAAGGGCTTGATCAGCACGGATTTGATGCCGCAATTGGTGGCTCTAGAAGAGACGAAGAAAAATCCAGAGCTAAAGAAAGAATTTTTTCCTTGCGTGAAGCAGGTCATCGCTGGGATCCACGTCAACAAAGGCCAGAACTTTGGCACTCATTTAATACCAAGATTAAAGCTGAACAAACTATGCGCGTTTTCCCTATGAGCGATTGGACCGAATTAGACGTCTGGCGTTACATCGAAAGAGAAAATATAGAAGTTGTTCCCTTGTACTTTGCTAAAGAACGCCCAACTGTCATGCGGGGCGAACAGATCATCATGGTTGATGATGACCGTTATCGACTCCGTGAAAGTGAAGTACCCCAAATGCGCGAAGTGAGATTTAGAACGCTGGGTTGCTACCCGTTAACTGCAGCCAGTGAATCAAAAGCTAAAAGTGTCAAAGAGATTATTGCTGAATTAGAAGCGGTTTCTCTTAGCGAGAGAGCCACTCGCTTGATTGATGGAGATCGAGAAGACTCCATGGAGCGTAAAAAAATTGAAGGTTATTTCTAAATGAGTTCACCCTTAATTCGATTAGTTACCTGCGGAAGCGTCGATGACGGAAAAAGCACATTGATAGGTCGCTTACTAGTAGAAACAAATTCTGTCCCGCAAGACACCATCGAACAAGCACGCACTGTTAGACGCACTGGCTCAACCATTAAAGCGGGAGAAGTTGACTTTAGTTTGCTCACCGACGGCCTTGAGGCTGAGCGCGAACAAGGTATCACCATTGATGTCGCTTATCGCAGTATGAATTTGCCAAGTGGGCGCAGATTAATTTTTGCAGATGCTCCAGGTCATGAGCAGTACACCAGAAACATGGTAGTTGCCGCATCTCGCAGCGATATCGCCATGATTTTGGTCGACGCCACCCGCGGGGTTAGGGAGCAAACCTTAAGGCACCTCACGGTTGTGGCTTTAGGTGGAATTAAAACTGTTCTGCTGGCAGTAAATAAACTCGATGCGCTTGCTTACGATCAACAAAAGTTCAACAGCATTAAAAATCAGGTAACCGAAGCAGCTTCGCGACTAGGTATAAACGAACTAATTTCAATCCCGGTATCCGCTTTGGTAGGCGACAACGTTTCAAGCGCGCTGGATAATACTCCTTGGTATCAAGGCCCTAGTGTTTTAGATTTCTTAAGCGAGTGGGAGCCAACTCAAACTCAAAATACTGCCCGGCTAAACGTGCAAATGATTGTCCGGAATGAAAACTATCGCGGCATCGCTGGATTTGTTACCGATGGTGATTTTAAGTTGGGCGAAGAAGTAATTATTGCTCCGCAAGGGCACAGTGCAACTATCAAAGAAATTCGACTATTTGATCAAGAATTACCAGTTGCCAAAGCTAACCAATCAGTCACTTTGGTGCTCGAGCCAGAGCGCGACATCACCCGTGGTGATGTGATTTTGTCTAAGGATTCGAAAGTGTTACCGGCTGACCGCTATAGCGCAAATTTGGTTTGGCTTACCGAAGAGCCACTGGCACATGGTCGAAGTTATTTCTTAATGAGTGGGCCTTTTAGTACAACGGCAACCGTAACAGTTTTGCGGCATAGGTTAGAAGTAAATACTGGGCAAACTATTGCTGCGCGAACCTTGAATATGAATGAAATTGGCTTGGTTGAAATCGCCACCGATACGCCAGTGAATTTAGACCTATACGAAAATTCCCGACTCGGTGGCAATTTTATTTTGGTCGATCGAATTAGTTTTCAAACCGTTGCTGCCGGTATGGTGCAAAAGACACTACGGCGCGCTTTTAACGTTACTCAACATGATTTTGAAATCGATAAAAATTTACGAGCCAAACAAAAACAGCAAAAACCTCAACTCATTTGGCTAACTGGCCTAAGTGGTTCGGGTAAATCAACGATTGCCGATGCCACAGAAAAGCAATTGCATAGCTTAGGTTTGCATACATACGTGTTAGACGGCGACAATCTCAGACTCGGACTAAATAAAGATCTCGGGTTTACCAAAGAAGATAGAGCTGAAAATGTTCGTCGTGTGGCAGAGGTAGCTAAATTAATGATGGACGCAGGTTTAGTAGTACTTGTTGCTTTAGTAAGTCCATTTAAAGTTGATCGGGATGCTGCTCGCAGCTTGTTTGATGCGGATGAATTTAAAGAGGTTTTTGTTGCCACTGACCCAGAGGTGTGCCGCACTCGAGATCCAAAAGGTCTTTATGCCAAGGCAAAAGCCGGAAACTTACCTAATTTAACGGGAGTCGGGCAAGACTACGAACCTCCCAACAATCCTGAATTGATTTTGGATGGTGCGGCACCATTAGAAGAAAATGTTAAAAAATTAATAGACTTGATCATGAAATGACAGATTCAAAAAGAATTTTCTTACACATCGGCGTTCCTAAAACCGGAACAACCGCACTGCAAGCAGCTTTAGCAAATAGTAGAAAAGATCTAGCAAAACAGAACGTAATCTACCCATCTCAGTGGAGAAATGCTCACCATCGAGCAGCTTGGGCAGTCACCGAACGCACTTGGGGCTGGAAGGGTCGCGGTGGAACTACCACTCCAATGAAACACTGGGACAAGCTAGTAAGCGAAGCTAAAACTTCTAAAAAAGTAATACTTAGCAGTGAATTTTTTTGCGAAGCAAATCAAAACCAAGCAAACAAAATAGTCCAAGACTTAGGCAGCAGAGAATTAGAGGTTGTCATTACCTTAAGGCCCTTTGGCAAATTATTACCCTCAGCTTGGCAGCAGTATCTGAAATACGGCGTAAAGCTAACTTATGAAGAATGGCTGCAAGCAATCCTCAATGGACCAAGAGAAAAAGCCCCTACCCCAACTTTCTGGATGCGGCATGACCACCCAGTTTTAATAAAGCGATGGCTGAATTTAGTAGGCAAAGAAAACTTGAGCTTGGTGGTAGTTGATGACTCGAATCATGATTTTATTTATCAAGCTTTTGAGCAGATCTTAGGACTTGAAGTGGGAACGCTACAAAAACGTAAAGAAAAAATCTCTAATCGCTCAATGACGCTGGCGGAAGCTGAATTCTTAAGGCAAATTAATTTACGACAGCCTGAATCATCTACTTGGGATAAGTATGAATCATTCGTTAGACGTAGCATGATGCATGAAATATTAAATACGCCAATTGCTGAAGCAAAACCTGAAAAGGTGACTACCCCAGTTTGGGCCGCTGAAAAAGCTAATCAAATTGCCAAGCAATACTTTGATGAGATCTCCAAAATGAACTTAAAAGTTATCGGAGAATTGGAGCACGTGGCTTTAGAAATTTCCGGGGCTGAAGAGCAACAGCTCCCCGAAACTATTTCAATTGCCACCGTTGCTATTGGAATGCAGGGCGTTCAAAAAAATGCGCTAAAACGGCTTCCCTTTAAGAGTTTAACCGCTGAAATTTCAAGGAGAATTAAAAATCGCTTGAAGCGTTAATCACTTGGTGCCGTACCAGCCACCCTTAGGCCACCATTTCGGCGGCGGTCCTGAAACAGGTTCTTTTTGGATTCCTCGCCGGCCAAAATAAACCCAAAGTGAAATTGTAAAAACAATCATTGAAAAACCAAATAAGACATCTTCCATAGGTGCAAAAAATAGTCTGCCATCGCCAATTAAGGGAGGTCGATTGGTGAGATATTCTCCACTGCCAATCAAAATTTCTGGGTTGTAAGTAACGATCAGAAATCCAGTTAAAACTCCATTTGTGAGAAACTGAAAAAATAAAACAATCGAATAAGAAAGCCAAAACAACTTAAGTTTAAGAACATAAGTCTTCAGTATCACAAAATCAAGCAATAGGGCAATCGCGATATAAATTAAAGCAATTTGTAGGTAAGTCATAGCTTCTCACCCGGCACCGACTCTTTTTTAATAGAGCGAACTGCTTCAAAGGTAAGTAAGGAGGCAATCGGAACAAAAATAAAAAATAATAATTCTTCGATAGGTAAGAAATTAAAAATTATGAGTCCCGAAGTCAAAACATCATTAAAATACCAATGATCGTTGATAATTGCGTACCAGTCCCAAAGGGTCATCGCTAAAACCACAGGAACAATTGTCAAAAAAAGACGTCTAAATTTTTGCCAAACTCTTGCTTTCAAAACCACTTCTAATAAAAAAGTTGCTAAAAATATAAAGAGCAAGACCCCTAGGTAAGAAAATTGCCCCATGAAGGTATCTTAGTAATTCCAAGGCTTCCAGCCGCGAGCAATCCAACCGCGATAAGCAACTAAATCCTGTTCGGCACAACTGGCTTTGTCTGGCCGCTTTGCAAATTTTTTACCACCATAACTAGCCCAGAAGTTTTTATCCATCTGCCATCTGCCGCGATACTTTCCGGTTCGATTTACCGCTTTACACCTACGGTTTGATTCTCGCTTAGCGATAAATTTTGTAAAAGGTGCTGCTTGCCACGCTTCAAAGCTCACAGCCTCCCGGGCTGCTCGAGACTTTCGGGTGCCATTAATTAGAGTCACATCCCCCATAGCTCGAAAGCGCTGTCGAGTGGCAGCTTTCGAGTTCTTCTTTTTAGCTTTCGGTTTTGCTTTTGGTTTTACCTCTTCAACTACCGACGCCTCACCCATAATTGCTTTATAGCCCGCAGGCCCAATACTGGTTCCATCTGAGCGATCACCGTGGGAAGAATAAAACTCACTAACTGCTTTGGTGGTCTGCGGTCCGTACTTACCATTAGCTGGAGATATTGAATAACCCAAGCGAATCAAGGCTTCTTGCACTTCTTTTACGTACTCGTTTTGAGCTCCCACTGACAGATTTTCTTGCCCGGGATAGTCGTTGCCATGAGCTACTGGGACCAAGTAGAACGAGAAAACGCTCGCAATCGCCAAACTAGCAACAAAGCTTCTAATTCGCAGTTTCACCTAATTGAGGCTACCAAAAAACCAGATAACCCCCGGTATTTCTTAAGGTTAAATTGCGCCTTCGTGCTGCAAAATCGCCATTTTTAAAGAGTTTCCAAATGCATAGTTACCTATCTCACCTGTAGCTTTGATAATTCTGTGGCAAGGAACAAAGGGTGCCAGCTTGTTATTGGCACAAGCGCTCGCAGCAGCTCTCACTGCATTTGGGTTGATGCTTTTGGCTGCGAGTTGTGTATAACTTAGAGTTTTACCAGCAGGCACCTTTCGCATCGCCATAAAGCAACTTTGCTTAAATTCGCTCCCTGGCTGAGTTGCCGGGATTTTTCTTAAGGCAGCTAAATCTTTATCTTGCCACCCCTCCAAGGCCTCGGCCACTAAAAAAAGTTCTTTATCTTGGATGAGCTTGGTATCTGGAAATTCTTTTTTAAGAATCTCTTGACTCTTGAAAAAGCCGCTTCTAATTACCTCTTGGGTTTCATCCTCAACTACAACCGTTAGCGGACCGAATTTTGTCTTGAACTCCCTATAAATAAGCACTATTGCTCACTCCTGGCTAACGCTGGCTCCGCGAAATCTGCACCAATAACCACCGTGACAAAAAGTCGAGATTCAAAACTTTGAGCAGGAGTTCTTTTGTTGATTTGAAGTAATTTCGCCAATTCGTAGGCGGCTTGAGAAGCTTCTGGGTGATAGATGATTTCTGAGACTTGATAATTTCTAGTTGGAGCGTTGCCGATTCTCGCTACGTAGAGTTGATTGGACTCTAGAAATTCTTGAGTTTTTGCTGCCATTCCGTCTTTCAAGGAACCATTAAGCACCGTGACTACTAACTGATTCATTTTCACTACTTGCAAAGTTTCTTTTACTTCCGGAGCTTCTTCTTCAACCAAGGCTTGTGGCTGTTCCTCAGGCCAAAAGTATGAAACGGTGAGCGAGATAAGTAACACGAAAAACGTGATCCAAATCAAGATCTGATTGGTACGTGACATTGTTCAGTCAGAAAGCATGTCAGAGACTTGGAAGGCAAGCTCTAAGGCTTGCACCCGGTTAAGCCTTGGGTCGCAAGCTGTCTCATAGCGTTGAGGCAAGTCCTGCTCCATTACGCCAGAAATTCCGCCGATACATTCAGTAACATCATCGCCCGTTAGTTCGATATGCATACCGCCTGGGTGAGTTCCCAGTTTTTTATGCACGTTAAAAAATCCCTTTACCTCAGCTAATACATCTTCGTACTCGCGAGTTTTGTGACCAGATGCGGCTTCACGAGTATTACCATGCATCGGATCACAGACCCAAATTACTGGATGCTGGGTGTTTTCAACCGCTTCAACAATTGCTGGCAACTTCTCTTCAACATTTTGATAACCCATTCGACTAATTAAAGTTAAACGACCTGGAGTTTTTTCTGGATCCAAGCGCTTAACCATTTCAACTACTGCCTTTGGGTCTGCTGTTGGTCCAACTTTTATACCAATTGGATTTCTGATGGATTCTACAAATTTAATATGCGCGCCATTTGGTTCACGAGTTCGCTCGCCAACCCAAAGAAAATGTGCACTGGTGTCGTAATACCTGCCAGTTGTTGGGTCGAGTCGAGTTAAGGCTTTTTCGTAATCCAATAAAAGCGCCTCGTGTGCCGTAAAAAATTCCACACTACGAAATTCAACTGGATCTGCGCCGCAGGCATGCATAAATTGCAATGCCCGGTCGATATCTTCAGCGGTCTGTTCATAACGTTTACCAGCGCTAAAACCTGAAACAAAATCTCGATTCCATGCGTGAACCATTCTTAAATCAGCTGAACCGTCTTGGGTAAAAGATCTAATTAGGTTCAAAGTTGCATTTGAGGCACGATAAGCGCGAACTAATCTTTGTGGATCCGGTTGCCTAGCTTCAGGAGTAAAGGCCACATCGTTAATCGCATCGCCGCGATAAGAAGGAAGCTCAATTGAGTTTATTTTTTCGACACCACTTGAACGCGGCTTAAAATATTGACCGGCCATTCGACCAACTTTTACTACTGGCATCTTTGCGCCATAAGTGAGAACTACTGCCATCTGTAAAACTGTTCGCAATCGAGCCCGAACGGAATCTGCAGTATTGGCAGCAAAAGTTTCTGCGCAATCTCCTCCCGTTAAAAAGAAAGCCTCGCCACGGCTCACATCTGCTAGGCGTTGTGTTAAAAGATCAGCTTCTGAGGCAAAAACCAGGGGAGGCAGGGATTTGAGCTCGTCAACTGCCACCTGCAGCGCTGCTTGATCTGGCCAAATTGGCTGCTGCTTGGCTTCGACTTGGGTTGAAGTGCTCACACCCCTAATTTAGGCGATTGCTGTTTCTTTGTTACTGGTGAGGTTAGGCCCCAAAAAAGGCTTTCGCCTCGTCGTAACGAGAAGTCGGCACGGTCTTCAAAACACCAGTTGCACTTTCTAATGGAACCAAGACCACATCTGTGCCATGCAAAGCAACCATTTGCCCAAACTGCTTTTGTTTAACCGCATCTGCTGCTTTGAGTCCAAGGCGCGCACCCAAGTTGCGATCGAAGGCAACTGGGCTTCCCCCTCGTTGCAAATGACCTAAAACCACGCTGCGAGTTTCAAAGCCAGTCAGATCTTCAATTCGCTTTGCTAGTGCTTCACCAACGCCAGAGAGCTTCACGTGGCCGAAAGCATCTAAAGAAGCATCTTTTGTTACCAGATCACCTTCAGTTGAAAGCGCACCTTCAGCGACTACCACAATGGCATACCTGTCTCGGGCATATCTTTCTTTGACCCAGCTGACAACTTGATTGATGTCGTATTTTTCTTCTGGAATCAAAGTAACAGCCGCGTCTGCACTCATTCCAGTTTCTAACGCAATCCATCCAGCGTGACGACCCATAACTTCTACTACCAAAACTCGATGATGAGAGCGAGCGGTGGTATGCAAGCGATCGACAGCTTCTGAGGCAATGGCTACTGAAGTTTGAAAGCCGAAAGTGTAATCCGTGTTTGAAAGGTCATTATCAATTGTTTTTGGTACTCCAATTACCTTGAAGTCATGCTTATGTAATTCTGTTGCTACACCTAGTGTGTCTTCGCCACCAATAGCAACGAGCGCGTCAATATTGAATTTCTTTAAATTCTCTTCGATTTGAGCCACACCGTTTTCAATTTTTATCGGATTGGTGCGAGAGGATCCTAGAATTGTCCCTCCACGATCATGAATATAAGCAACATCAGCTAAACCAATTGGCTTCGTTAAACCTTCAAGCGGCCCCTTCCAGCCATCCAAGAACCCCACAAACTCGTAGCCATATTTTTTAATTCCTTGGGTAACGACACCTTTGATTACGTTGTTTAAACCTGGCGCATCGCCACCACCAGTTAACATTCCTACGCGCATGCTAATTATCTCCTTCTTTATTTAATTCATCTTGAATTCTCTTGCCTTTTTTTAAAATTTCTTTTGCGTTAGAAGCGTAAATATCCACATACTCCTGGCCCGATAATTTGTGGATCGCCTGCATGATTTCGTTGGTCACTTTTCGCAAAACTTCAACATTTTTTGCCTCTCCATAGTATTGCGAAAAATCAAGTGGCTTTCCAAAACGCACGCCAACGCGGCCAAGGTTAGGTATCGCTTGTCCCGGAGGTTGTATTTCGTAGGTGCCAATCATTGCCACCGGAATCACTGGCACTTTTGCTTCGAGCGCCATGCGTGCAACTCCAGTTCTACCGCGGTACAAACGACCATCGGGCGCCCTGGTCCCCTCTGGGTAAATTCCCAGAAACTTACCGTCATTCAAGATTTTTATAGCAGTATTAAGTGCCGACTCAGCTGCAGAACCACCTGCACGATCAACTGGAACTTGGCCTACACCATTAAAAAATAACTTAGTAAAAAATCCTCTGATTCCCTTACCTCGCCAATAATCAATTTTTGCTAAAAAGGTTATTTTTCTTCTAACTACTAAGGGCAGAAAGATTGAGTCTGAAAAAGAAATATGGTTGGAAGCAAAAATTGCTGCACCTTTTTTAGGAATATTTTTTTTGCCCTGCACCCAAGGGCGAAAAAACAAATGCAAGGGAACCCACAAGATCACAAATTTTACGAAAAAGTAGAACAAGTTTTCATCCCATCTGGTGCTTTGTCTGATCAGACTCTATTCATGAAGCCAATTCTAAGGTGGATGGCCTTAAGAAACTTCTAGTAATTGTTTTAATTGCTCCCGGCGGCTAGCCCATTGCCAATTTTTTACCACCCAATCTCTGCCAGTGGAGCCCATGCTCTTGGCCAAGTTGGGATTTTGCAATAACAAATCTAATTTCGCTAAGAGCTCTTCCCTTTTTTTTGGGGTAACCAAGTAGCCCGTGGCTTCGTCAATCAATGCATCAGGGACTCCGCCAGCCCTACCGCCAATTGTAGGAATGCCGCAAGCTGCTGCTTCTAAGAAAACCATTCCTAAGCCTTCTACGTCCAAACCAAAATTCCTTGTTCGATTGGGCATCGCAAAAACATTACTCATTCCATAAAAAGCCGCGAGTTCTTTTTGTGTCAATGTACCTAAAAATGTAACGCTGTTTTGTAAATTCTTTGAATTAACTTTTCTAAGCAATTTTTGCTTGTAAGGCCCACCACCGCTAAACAGCAAATGTGCCGAAGGGTTTCTTTGCAAGACTTTTGGCCAAACCTCCAACAATTCATCTTGACCTTTACGCGGCATCAAGCGAGAAGCGCAAAAAACTATTTTTTTACCGCTTAAATTATTTCTTGCGAGCAATTCATCTCGATTGGCTCGATACTGCAAATTAAAAACTGCTGTGTCTACCCCTGGGCTTAACTTTACAAATTTAGCATCACTGGGGATCAATCTTGCTAACTTATTTTTTGTGAAATCACCTAGGTAAGTTATGAAATCTAAATCTTGAAAAGCTTTCTTTACCAACTGACGCAAAATCGGAACTCCCGCCATCCCAGCCTCATGTCCATGGGTTAACGCGCCAATTTTTTTAATGCCCGCTTTTCGCAAGGCCGGTGCCATTACTCCCAACGGGGTACTAGCTCCAAACAGAACTCGGTCACAATCAAAGCGTTTAGTAATCTCAATTGCTTCTTTTGTGCGTTTTGCTGTCGGCAAAAGAACTTTTGAGCGAACTCGAATTACTTTATAGTTTTGGGCAAGATCAAATTCTTTTGCCTTTCTCCAGTTTGAGCAATAGACAACCACCTCTTGTGGATCGAAACCTTTTAGTAATTCATAGACAAAATTTTGAATTCCGCCGGTCCGCGGTGGGAAATCATTTGTTATCACTAATAACTTTCCCACTAGTGCCCCACTTTCAATTCTCTTTTAAGCCTTAAGAGATTTTTTTGGTCCAATTAATCCATTTCTCTAGCAGCTCAAGAGCTTGTCCTGAAGCTAAAACATCTCGTGCCTTTTCAAAGCCTTGGATCAACTGACCCGTTAGCTCCTTATCCGGCTCTCCTTTAGCAACAAAAGCGGCTGCAGAATTTAAGGCGATCGCATTTAAGACAGCTTCGCTTGCCTTGTTGGCAAGTGCTGCTTTTAGTATTTTTGCATTTTCAGCTGCCTCGCCACCTTTTAATTCAGCGATGGAAGCTGAGCCAATTCCTAGCCGCGATAATTTAAATAACTCTTCTCTAACTTCACCTTCACGGGTGTCCCAAATTTGAGTATCTCCAGCAATTGACATTTCATCTAATCCATCTAAGCCACGCATGACTAAAGCATTAGTACCTCTTTTGGCAAAAACTTCTGCCATCAAAGGAGCCATCTTTAAGCTTGAAACTCCGGTGGCTTGCGCTACCGGCTGCGCAGGATTTGCCAATGGCCCCAGAATATTAAAGACAGTTGGAACATTTAATTCTTTTCTTACCGGTGCCACGTGGCGCATTGCTGGGTGAAAAATTGGTGCAAAGCAGAATGTGATGTTATTTTCTTCGAAGCAAGCAGCTACCTCTTGAGTAGTTAGATTTAAATTTAAGCCCATTACTTCTAAGACATCTGCAGAGCCAGTTTTACTAGAGGCGGCGCGATTTCCGTGCTTGATTACACCTTCACCTGCTGCGGCTACCACTAACGCGCTGGCAGTTGAAATATTTATGGTGCCGGCCTGATCCCCTCCAGTTCCTACAATGTCGATTGCTTGATTAGTGATGTCAATTTTGGTGGCATTTTGCAGCATGGCATCAACTAACCCAGCAATTTCGCCGGCAGTTGGTGACTTTTCGTTCATCAGAACTAAAAATTCTTTTATGGTTTCACCAGGCGTGTTGCCGCTCATCATTTCCAACATTGCCCAAGTAGCTTCTTCGCGAGCAAGCGCTACTTTATTTTTTAGCGTTGAATTAATCGTCTCCCAGTTTGGAGTATGCATTACCCGGCGCTAAGCGCTAATCGTTTACGAAGTAAGGCTGAAGCCGTCTGACGTATTACCAATGGATCTATTGGCCGTGGTACCACCCCATCCGCGCGTGACCAAGTTGCTAACCAAGCATCTTGAGCTCTTTGAATCACCAACAAGATTGGCGGGCAATTGAAAATTTCATCTTTTGCTGCTTTGGCAATTCCCATTCCACCGGCTGGAGCAGCTTCACCATCGAGTATGACTAAGTCAAAATTTCCGCTACGCAAGTGTTGTTGCACAACTGGTTCAGTAGCAACTTGTAAATATTGTGTTTTTCCTAAACCAGCAACTGGCTTTAGACCCAGAGCTAAAATTATCTCTTCGCGAACGTTGCTATCGTCCGAATAGACAAGGATCCGCGGCTCGTGCGCTTGTGAAATTTTCTCGCTCACGTTGATAAGACTAGTAAAACAGCACAACCCTTACCCCTAGCGGGGACACTATTAATGGCAGACTAGTCGCATGACCCAAGCCGCTTATCAACCACAAATTAACCGCCCCAACATGACTGCGGTAGGAACCGTGATTTGGCTTGCTAGCGAGTTGATGTTCTTCGCTGCCTTGTTCGCGATGTATTTCACGCTTCGCGCAGTCAATCCAAATATTTGGGCTGCGGAGACCGAGCTACTTAATATCCCTTTTGCTGCGGCTAACACCACTGTTTTAGTGCTCTCATCTGTGACTGCGCAAATGGGTGTCTTCGCTGCCGAACGCGGTGATGCGCTAAGACTACGGCGCTGGTTTATTCTCACTTTTTTAATGGGCGCCTTCTTTATCGGCGGACAAACATATGAATACACCGAGTTGGTGCATGAAGGTTTGACTTTGCAATCTTCATCCTTTGGATCTGTTTTTTATTTAACAACTGGTTTTCACGCACTGCACGTAACTGGTGGATTAGTTGCTTTCTTATTTGTTCTTGCTCGAAGTTATGCAAGACCAAAAATGACACATAACATGGCAACTAGCGCGGTGGTAACAAGTTATTACTGGCACTTTGTTGATGTGGTTTGGATTGGATTGTTTGCCGTAATTTATTTGGTGAAATAGGGAAAGGTAACCATCTTATAGTTATGAAACTAACTAACTGGCGTAGAAAAAAGTCCGCCACCGGAGTGGTGATGTTTTTTGCTTTGACCATGATCGCAGTTAGTTTCGCGGTGGTCTCGAATGTTGCTTCATCTAGCAAAGTACAAGCGCAAATTGGAAGCAACGAAACATTAGTTTTAAAAGGTAGTCAACTTTACTCAGAGGGATGTTCTTCTTGCCACGGTTTGCAAGGTCAAGGCGGTTCTGATGGACCAACTTTGGCAGGAGTCGGTGCCGCTAGTGTTCACTTCCAAGTTTCTACCGGTCGCATGCCATTAGCTGCACCTGGTGCGCAAGCTGTTCGTAAAGATCCGGTTTACAGCGAAGAGGAAATTTTGGCGCTAGCTGCCTATATCTCAACTTTTGGCCCGGGACCAGCGATCCCCGCGCAAGATTTCATCGATCAGTGGGTGAACGCCAGCGTTGCGGAAGGTGGCGAGCTTTATCGCACCAACTGCGCACAATGCCACAACTTTGCTGGATCCGGTGGTGCCTTAACTGATGGAAAGTACGCACCAGGACTAATGGCAGCAACTCCAGTGCAAATTTATGAAGCAATGATTTCTGGCCCACAAGCGATGCCAAAATTTTCAGATGCAACATTAACTCCGGAGAATAAGCTTGCAGTAATTCGTTTCATTGAAGAATTGCAAAAGCAAGAAAATCCAGGTGGACTTTCACTTGGTCGCCTAGGCCCGGTAGTTGAGGGGCTTTTCATCTGGACAGTTGGGCTTGGGTTATTAATTGGATTTGCTTGGTGGATAGGGGCAAGAGTTAGATGAGTGACAATAAATTAGATCTCGATAACATTTTCGATCCTGATGAAAATAATCAACCATCAAGTGAGTTAACAAAGCCAGATAGCAAAGCCCCAACTGTCGCAAAAGGAATCAACCACTACCCACGTAGAACAGATATTGATCCCAAGGCAGCTAAGCGTGCTGAAAAACAAGTTGCCACCATGTTTGGCTTAAGTGCGCTATTTACAATTCTCTTCATTGTCGCTTATGTCGCAATTCCTTCCTCGGCAAGGATTTCACTTCCAGTTTTCGGAGTGACGAGCACTTCGAATTTGATCTTAGGCCTCACTTTCGGCTTAGCTATTTTGCTTATCGGAATTGGTGCAATTCATTGGGCTAAGAAACTGATGAGTGATGTTGAATTAGTGCAAGAGCGCAAGGTAATGCAGCCAAAATTAGAGGAGCAGCAAGCGGCCCTCGATTTAGCAAGAGTTGGTGGCCAAGAATCTGGAATTGGTGAGCGCAAATTAATTCGCAGAACTTTGCTTGGCGCTTTGAGTTTATTCCCACTCCCTTTTGTGGTGATGCTAAGAGATCTAGGCCCAGCCCCTAAGGGTGAGTTAAAAGAGACCGCATGGACTCGCGGGCTTGCAGTGGTAACTGATGTTGCCTACGAAAAGATCAGGCCTGAAGACATTCCGGTTGGAAACTTAGTAAGTGCGCATCCAGAAAACATCATGGAGATTCAAGAAGAAGAGCACACCCTAAATGCCCGTGGAAAATCTGCCATCATTTTGGTGAGAATGCGACCAGAAGAGATCAAATCTCAACAGGGCGAAGGCTGGGATTATCAGGGTATCTTGGCCTTTTCCAAGATTTGCACCCATGCTGGTTGCCCAATTGCGCTTTATGAACAGCGCACCCACCATTTGCTTTGCCCATGTCACCAATCTATTTTTGATTTGTCAGATTCGGCAAAAGCTATCTTTGGCCCAGCTCGCCGAAGACTGCCACAATTGCCTATTGAAGTAGATAGTGAGGGCTACTTGGTCGCCAGAGCTGGCTTCCAAGAACCTATAGGACCTAGTTTTTGGGAGCGTTCATAATGAGTGAAACAAAAAAAGTGCCTGCCGCATATGACTATGTAGATAGTCGAGTTGGAATAAGTGGTGCGCTGAAGCGAAACCTACGTAAAGTGTTCCCCGATCACTGGTCCTTCATGTTGGGTGAGATCGCACTTTATTCGTTCATCATTTTGCTTTTAACTGGTGTTTTCTTAACGCTTTGGTACGTACCAAGTGCCACTGAAGTTACTTACAACGGTTCATATGTGCCTTTAAAGGGCGTTCATATGAGTGAAGCCTTTGCTTCAACTTTGCAAATCTCTTTTGACGTAAGAGGCGGCTTATTAATTCGCCAAATGCATCACTGGGCCGCCTTGTTTTTTGTCGCTTCAATTGTGATCCACTTATTAAGAGTGTTCTTCACTGGTGCCTTCCGCAAGCCTCGTGAATTTAACTGGCTATTAGGCGTTGGTCTTTTGACTTTGGCTTTATTTGAAGGATTTGCTGGCTATTCAATCGTTGATGATCTACTTTCCGGAATTGGCTTGAAGATTGCTTCTAGTATTTTGCAAGCGATACCAGTCGTTGGCACCTGGGCGCTTTATTTTATTTTTGATGGTCAATTTCCAGGAGTGGCGGTTATTCCAAGATTGTTTATCATCCACGTTTTATTGTTGCCGGGAATCATCTTGGCCTTAATTACTGCGCACTTGCTTTTAGTTTGGACTCAAAAACACACCCAATACCCCGGACCAGGAAGAACCGAAAACAACGTCGTGGGTTACCCATTGCTTCCGGTGTACGTTGCTAAAGCTGGCGGATTTTTCTTTGTGGTTTTTGGCATCACGGCTTTAATCAGCGCTTTGGTGACAATTAACCCAATATGGATGTATGGGCCATTTACCCCCGATCAAGTAACTGCTGGTTCTCAACCAGACTGGTATATCGGCTTTTTGGATGGCTCCACTCGTCTTATGCCTAACTGGGAATGGGTGCTATTTGGTACTTACACTTTCACATTCAACATTTTCTTCCCAGCAGTAGTTTTGCCGGGAATCATGTTCACTCTGCTTGCGCTTTATCCATTTATTGAAGCATGGATTACTGGCGATAAGAGAGAGCACAACATTTTGGATCGTCCACGCAATAACCCAACCCGCACGGGGCTAGGAGTAACTGCAATTACCTTCTATGTGATTCTGTGGATCGCTGGCGGTAACGACCTAATCGCAAACCTCTTGAATCTTTCAATCAATCAAGTAACTTGGTTCTTGAGAATTGCTTTGCTTACCGCACCTGCAATTGCCTTCATAATCACCAGAAGAATCTGTCTTGGACTACAGCGTAAAGATTTAGATAAATTACTTCACGGTAAAGAAACTGGAAGAATTCTTCGACTACCTGATGGTGGCTTTGTAGAGGTTCACGAACCAGTTAGTGAAGAAGAGCTTGCTGTGTTAACAGCTCGTGAAACATACACGCCGCTTGCACTTCCACCAAAGACTGATGCTTCGGGTGTGCCAACTCCGGGTTACCGTAAGAAGTTAATTCAGGCCAAGATATCTCAATGGTATTCCAAGGGGTCTTTACCGATTCCTACCAAAGATGAGATTGCAGCAGGTCAACATCATGCGCAAGAAGCCTTAGAGCAAGCAGAAGTATTCGGCATTGAGCCCGGTAAAGAAGAAGAAATTTCTCACGCCTAACTAAACTTTTTGATTAAGTTTAGTTAGCGGGAACTTTAATTATTTGACCCGGAAAAACTTGACTGCCTGAAATTAAATTCATGGCTTTGATGTCGTAGATAGTTTCCCGAGGATCTTGATTAGGTTTTACAGCCTTTGCAATGGACCAAAGAGTATCGCCAGGGGAAACGACAACTTCAATTACAGAGGCTGAGCTAGAGGTGTTCGAGGCTTCAGCTCCACTGGTAGCGAGCGTAAAAAGGCCAGCAAGAAGTACCAAGCCAGCTAATGAGGTTATTGCCAGGCGGCCTTTTCTGGTTAGGCGGATTGGTTGGCTCAAAGCTGCTGCAGTCTGCATTGTTCTCGTGCCTCTCTTTGTTCGAACACTTGTACTAATGTAACACAGGGGTCTGACAAATCCCGACTCGACTCGAACAGGTGTTTGAAACATCTGTTCGAATTTGGTAGGTTTTAACCTATGAGCAAAGACAAAGTGACCCAAAATCCAGATTCCACCTCTGATTCAGACGGTTTAACCGACCGGCAAAGGAGAATTCTGGAGGTAATCCAAGAGGCCGTGAGAGATCGAGGCTTTCCCCCAACAATTCGTGAAATCGGTGAGGCATGTGGCTTAACTAGTCCAAGTTCAGTGTCACACCAGCTAGCAACTTTAGAAAAAAAGGGTTACTTAAAGCGGGACCCTAAAAGCCCAAGGGCAATTGATGTAGTTCTTCCAGATTCAGACTTCTCCCCGGCACATGAACTACCTACTGCCGCCTACGTCCCCCTAGTAGGCCAGATTGCAGCAGGTGGCCCGATATTGGCTCAAGAATCAATTGAATCAATTTATGCCTTGCCTAAAGAAATTGTTGGCAACGGTGAAACTTTCATGTTAAAAGTAGTCGGAGATTCCATGATCGATGCCGCAATTTGTCATGGTGATTTAGTCGTCGTTCAAAAGCAACCTGATGCTGATAACGGTGATATCGTCGCAGCTTTACTTGATGATGAAGCAACGGTTAAAACTCTTAAGCGCAAAGATGGTCACGTTTGGTTGATGCCGCAAAATCCTGACTATCAGCCGATTAATGGCGATCAAGCCCGCATTATGGGAAAGGTCGTTGCAGTAATTCGTAAGATCTAAATTTTCTCTAGATCGCGCTAGTATGGCGCAAATGACTGATACTTGCGTAATTCTTGGCGCTGGGCACAATGGTTTGGCGGCAGCTTGTTATTTGGCTCAAGCTGGCATGCAAGTAACAGTGCTTGAAAAAAATTCAGTCTATGGTGGCGCAGCAATTAGTTCCGAAGTTTTTCCTGGAGTTAAAGCTAAACTCTCTCGCTACTCATACTTAGTGGCATTACTTCCTTCTCAAATTAGAGAAGAGCTCGGTTTAAACGTGGAGTTACTCTCAAGAAATGTTTCTTCATTTACCCCAGAGGGCCGAAGGGGCTTACTTGTTGAAAGAACCCCAGGCCAAGTCACTCGTGAATCGTTTATTGAATTCACCGGCAGTGATGAAGATTTTGAAAACTGGCTTAAGTTTTACTCTAGAGTTGAAAAAATAGCTCAATTACTATCTCCGACTTTACTTAGACCATTGATGAGCGAATTAGAAATAAAAGCCTTAGTTGATCAGGTAGATGAATTTGCCTTTAGAGACTTTTTTACTCAGCCAATTGGCAAAACAATTGATGAGAACTTTATTTCAGATACCGTTAAGGGCATTGTGCTAACTGATGCGCTAATTGGCACTTTCACAGATGGCTTTGATCAAGAACTGCTAGGAAATAGATGTTTTTTGTACCACTTGATCGGAGATGGCACTGGGGAATGGAAGGTGCCAAAAGGGGGCATGGGGGCGGTCACTGATGCGCTTTATCAAAAGGCGATTTCTTTAGGGGTAAAAATAATTTTGGATGCTCAAGTAACCGCAGTTGAAATGACCCAAGACGCGGTTGAGGTTGTGTATCAAGACGGAAAGCGATTAGTGGCAGATTATGCAGTGAGCAATATTGCCCCAAGTAAATTAGCAAAACTCAGAGCAGTTAATTATGAAAAATCCCAACCTGATGGTTCACAAATTAAAATGAATCTCTTACTTAAAAAACTCCCCCGCTTAAAGTCTGGCCATGACCCGAAACAAGCTTTTGCCGGAACTTTCCATATCAATGAAAGCTTAAGTGAGATTAAGAAAGCTTTTAAGCAAGCAAATTCAGGGCAAATTCCAGATACCTTGCCAGCTGAAATTTATTGCCACACCCTCACCGATAACTCCATTCTTTCAAATGAACTTAATAATGCAGGTTTTCATACGATTACCTTATTCGGCTTGATGATGAAGGCCTCATTATTTGATGATGATGCTCAAGCCAAGAAAAAATCGGTTAGAAATAAGTATCTCGCACAGATAAATGAATTCCTAGATGATGATATTTATGATTGTTTAGCATCCGATAAAAAGGGCGAACTGTGTGTAGAACTTAAAACCCCGCAAGACATTGAAGAAAGTGTTGGATTACCCCGCGGTCACATCTTTCATGAGGATCTTCAGTGGCCATTTGCCGAAACCAAAAGCGAAGTTGGCACTTGGGGCACTGAAACCGATCACCCGAGGCTATATATGGCATCTAGCGCGGCTAAACGTGGCGGCGGTGTGAGCGCAATTACTGGCAGAAATGCCGCGATGGCACTTTTGCAAAGTCGTGAGAACTAGAAAACTTAGATAAAATAAAAACATGCTTTATGTAATCATCGGATTGTTAGCCTTGATGGCGGTCTCGTTTGCTATTACCGTGTTTTTTTATCGCCGTCGCCAGAATCCTGGTTTTGAATACTACTTCGTTTTAATGATTTTAATAATCGTGTTTGCCGTAATGTTCTTTCTTATCTTTGGAATTCTCTTACAGCGCGCAAGCTCCTAGTGAGAATGCCTTGGAACATCCGAGCCGCTAGATCCAATTAAAAAGTCAAGATCTACGCCTTGGTCAGCGCCGTTTACGTGATCGACGTAAATCTTGGCCCAGCCGCGAGCGACTTGTGCTGGCTTTGGAGTGTATTCACTTAAGCGTTTTTGAAGTTCTTCTTCGCTAATTTCAATATCCAATTTGCGATTCTTAACATCTAACACAATCCAGTCGCCAGTTTGAACGATTCCTAAAGGACCGCCTGCAGCTGCTTCAGGCGAAACGTGCAATACGCACGTTCCAAATCCAGTGCCACTCATGCGAGCATCAGAAATACGCACCATGTCGGTGACGCCTTCTTTTAATAATTTTGTCGGCAATGGCATATTGCCTACTTCAGGAAATCCTGGGTAACCCTTAGGCCCTGAATTTCTAACTACCAAAACTGTATCTTTGGTAACTGGCAAGTTTGGATCTTCTGACGCCGCTACATATTCTTCATTGTTATCAAAAACTAAAGCTTGACCGCGGTGTTGCAGGAGCTCTTTGCTAGCTGCAGAAACTTTAAGTACTGCCCCTCTTGGTGCCAAAGATCCCTTCAAGACCACGGTGCTGTTTCCAGCTTCTTGAACTGGATTTTGCACTGTGGCAATTACTTCTCGGTTATAACACTCAGCATTGGCAATATCTTCGCCCATACTTTTGCCGCTCACGGTAGTTACCGATAGGTCTAGAAAATCACTTAACTCTTTTAGCACCACAGGAACTCCACCTGCGTAATAAAAATCTTCCATTAAGTACTTGCCAGATGGCATCAGATTTACCAATAAAGGAATCGGTGAAGCATATTCATCAAATTCTTCTAACTTTAGATCGATTCCTAATCGACCAGCCAGAGCAAGCAAGTGCACAATGGCATTGGTTGATCCACCTAGCGCAGCATTGGCCATAATCGCATTCTTTATCGAGGCTTTAGTGATGATTTTGCTGATGGTCAAATTTTCGTGAACCATTTCAACAATTCTTCTGCCTGCCAAATGGGCGTAGGCATAGCGGCGAGCATCAACTGCAGGAATTGCTGAAGTTCCTGAAAGTTGCATACCTAGTGTTTCAGAAATCGAGGCCATTGTTGAAGCTGTTCCCATGGTCATGCAGTGTCCGGCACTTCTAGACATGCAGACTTCCGCTTCAACTAAATCTTCACCAGACATTCTTCCGGCGCGATACTCTTCAACGAATTTCCAAGTGTCAGTACCTGAGCCAATATCCCTACCTTTAAATTTTCCATTTAGCATTGGCCCACCAGTAATCATTAATGCTGGCAAATCAACGCTAGCGGTGCCCATGAGCAAACCTGGTGTGGTTTTATCGCAACCAGAAAGCAAAATTACGCCATCTAAGGGATTGGCTCTTAATAATTCTTCAGTTTCCATTGCCAACATATTTCGGTAAAGCATCGTGGTCGGGCGCATTAATGGTTCGCCCAAGCTCATTGCGGGAAACTCAAGTGGGAATCCACCCATCTCCCAAACTCCACGCTTTACTGAATCGGCAACTCTGCGCAAGTGTGCATTACAAGGAGTTAATTCAGACCAAGTATTTGCAATACCGATAACTGGTCTGCCGTCAAACACATCAGGGGCAAATCCCTGGTTTCGCATCCATGATCTATGTATGAATGCGTTTCGACCCATCCCTCCAAACCAATCTTGACTCCTGCGCTCTGACGATTGATGTGAAGAACCTGACATGGATCATCCTTACTGAGGTTTTAAACAATCTTATAGGATCCTTACACCTCGATAAAAGGAGCCAGTTCAGGTGCTAATCGGTCGACTAGGTGAAATTGGATCAGAAAAACCCGCAGTCTTTTTAAATGAACGTGAAGCAGTCTTCGTTGACTCTCTCATCAATGACTGGTCTCGCGATTCACTGCTAAATGGTGGTTTCGATCGAGTAGCAAAAAGTGATTTAAATACCTTGCCGCGAGTTAAAGTGTCAGATTTTAGAGTGGCAGCACCGCTAGCTAGACCAACTAAAATCATTTGCGTTGGTTTAAATTACAAAGCTCACGCTGCAGAAACTGGAATGCCAGTGCCTGATGAGCCAATTATTTTCATGAAGACGCCAGATAGTTTTGTTGGCCCCTTCGATGACATCGAAATTCCACCGGGATCAGAAAAAACTGATTATGAAGTTGAGCTAGCAATCGTCATTGGAAAGCAAGCTCGTTATTTGAAGCGTGAAGCTGATGCGAAAGATATTATTTTGGGATACACCGTCAGCCAAGATGTTTCTGAGCGTCACTGGCAAGTAGAGCGCGGTGGACAATGGGATAAAGGAAAGGGTTTTCCAACATTTAACCCTTGCGGCCCTTGGATTAACACTGATCCAAATTTAGATCCACAAAAATTACAACTCATTTGCAAAGTTGATGGTGAAACAAGACAAGATTCCAACACCGACGACATGATTTTTGGCGTCTACCACACTGTTTGGTACATCAGTCAATTTATGGAACTCTTCCCTGGGGATGTAATCAACACCGGAACTCCCTTTGGAGTGGCAATGGGTATGAATCCTCCAAAATTCTTAAAGCCAGGTCAAGTGGTAGAAACTACCGTAGAAAATATTGGCACTATTAAATCTAAAACTGTATAGGTTTTAGATTAAATTTTCAGGAAAATCTTGAAAAGTAATCGGTCGAACAAAACGCATCATTGCGTAACTTCCTACCGAAGTAAATAACACACTTGTCGATGCCGGGTATGGCCCACCGTGATGTTGTGCACGGGTAACGGCAACTCCTGTTGGCCAACCATTTAGCACCAGGCGCCCTGAGTTGTGCTTTGAAATCTGGCTTAATTTTTTAAGAACTTCTTGATCTTTATCTATCTCGGCATGAAATGTTGTAACGAGAGCACCCTCTAGTTGCTTTGCTACCTCAAGCAATTCATCTTGGTTCTGATAGGTGACGACCAAAGCTATTGGGCCAAAGCATTCGTGAGAGATCTCATGCAAATTTGCCAAAAAATCTTTTAAAGTAACGCTCATGAGGCCAATTGATACTCCAAACCCATCAGCTTTCGCCTTGGGTTCAAGCACAATGCGCACACCACTTTTGCTGGTCACCAGAGCTACATCTTTAAGAAATTTATTTTGAATATCTGGAGTCAGTAGCGTCGAAAAGGTCTCTGGGTCGATCGCTTTAAGTGTTTCTGCCTCAAAGTTTGAAGATTCAGGAACCAAAATTAACGACGGCTTGGTGCAAAACTGACCTGCACCTAAAGTAAACGACCCAACAAAGCCTGTGGCGATTTCGCTTACTCTTTCCTTGGCAGCGTTTTCAGTGACAAAAACTGGATTGATACTGCCTAACTCTCCATAAAAAGGAATCGGGACTTCTCTAGCAACTGCTAAATCAAATAAAGCTCTGCCGGCAGCTTGCGATCCCGTAAATCCGCAAGCTTTAATCAAAGGGTGCTTTACTAATTCACTGCCTGCTTGAAAACCTCGAACCGATTGCAAAATGTTTGCGTCAAACCCGGCATCTTTGATAGCGCTTCTGGCAAGTGCTACAACTTTTTGCGCTAACTGTGCGTGAGCTGGATGCTCCTTAACAACCACAGTGCAACCTGCCGCGAGAGCACTTGCGGTATCTCCCCCAAGTTCCCCAAAGGCAAAAGGGAAATTACTTGCCCCAAAAACTGCAACGGGGCCAAGGGCAACCCAACGTCTATGAAGTTGTGGCCTTCCTTGTGGGGGTGCGCCTTCAATTTTTTCATCAAAATCTTCTTTTAAAAGTTCTTTTTTTGTTAATTCACTCGCAAACATTCTCAATTGAAAGGTAGTTCTCGCAACTTCTCCAACTAACCGAGCATTGCCAAGTGCTGTCTCTGCGTCAGCTAATTTTGCTAATTCTTCGACATTCGCATCAAGCGCAGTTGCGATTGCCTCTAATACTTTTGCGCGACTTTCTGGCTTAACTTCAGACCAAACTTCAAAAGCTGCTTGGCTTTCTTCGATTAAACTATTAATTTCAGTCAGCGATGAATCGTGAAATGGATCAGCAAGTGTTTCCCCAGTTTTAGGGTCGACGGAGTGAATAGGCATTAAGTTCTTTCCTTGGTGTCGTAATTAAGAAAGACTACAAGCCGCGTCTTCGCCGCAAAGAATCGGTATAAACTGCAAAAATAATGACAAATCCAACCACGACAGTCTGCCATTCTTGTTGAATTGACATTATTCTCAATCCATTTATTAACACCGACATGATTAAAGCACCGATTACCGTACCAAGAATCGAACCTCTGCCACCCATTAGCGATGTGCCGCCGATAATTACAGCAGCTATCGCTTCAAGTTCATAGCCCATTCCGAGAGCAGGTTGAGCTGAACCAAGCCGTGAAGTAAGAACCACGCCCGCTAAACCGATAAAAATGCCCCCAACTATATAAATTATTATTTTCCACTTTCGCACATTGATACCGCTAATTGCGGTTGCTTCTTCGTTGCTGCCAATGGCAAAGGTATACCTACCTAAAACCGTTCTATTAAGAATGAACGAGGCCACGACGGCAGAGACAAACAAAATGACTACCGCATTAGGAGTATTCCATCCTGGAACGACTGATCCCAGCGCGATTTCTTCAAAATTTCCAATTCCCGACACATAAATTGGTGCAGTTCCACTGATGACCAGAGCTAATCCCTTTGCAATAAGCATCATCGCCAATGTCGCAATAAAAGGTGGGAGTTGTAAGTAAGTTATGTTAAGACCATTAACAAGTCCCATCAAAGCGCCTGTGACTATTCCTACAACAACACCTAGCCAAACTGGTAATCCCAAGTTTTTTATGGCGTACGCGGTCATCACTGCAGTTAGAGTCACTCCAGTTCCAATTGAGAGATCGATGCCTGCAGTAATAATCACGAAAGTTGTGCCGACTGCTAACAAGCCAATCACTGCCGTAGAGAGCAATATGCCGTTGATGTTTGAAAGGGTGGCAAATGCAGGGTTGGCAAAGGCAAAAAATATGAAGATGGCAACCAGGCTTGCAAAAGCCAGAGATTGTTGCAGTCTACGCTTTATCGCTGTGGCCATACCTAGATTTGACTCTTCTTCAGCAACCTTCTGTGCTTCAACTTTCGACATAGTTTCCTCTCTATGACCTAAACTTTGTTGCTAATTGCATAATGTTTTCTTGATCTGCATCTCGATTATTTAAAACACCAGTCACTCGCCCTTCGCACATAACCAAAATGCGATCAGACATTCTTAAAATCTCAGGAAGTTCACTTGAAATCATGATGATCGACTTGCCCTGATTAGAGAGATCTTTTAGCAATTTATAAATCTCTTCTTTAGCGCCAACATCAATTCCACGAGTTGGTTCATCGAAGATTAATATGTCACACTCTCGCGTCAACCATTTAGCAATAACTACTTTTTGCTGGTTTCCACCAGATAAGTTCTTGACCGTCTGTGATGCTGAGGGTGTTTTAATCTGCAGGGAGTCAATTGACGCTTCAGTTTGCCGCTTGGCTCGTGGACTGTTGAAAATGCCAAGGGCATTAATAAATTTAGTAACCGAAGAGAGCACCGTATTAAATATCACGTCTTGACTAAGGAGTAACCCAAAGCGTTTACGATCTTCAGATAGGTAGCCAATTCCAGCTTCTACTGCTTGTGCCGGATTCTTAACTCTTACCGCCTTGCCGTTTACTAAAATTTTGCCGCTTTGAATTTTGTCTTTTCCGATCATTGCAAGCGCAACTTCAGTTCTACCAGCGCCCATCAAACCTGCAAATCCCAGAATTTCACCTTTTCGTAAATCAAATGTGACATTCTGCAAAAGCCGTCTAGTTGATAACCCTTCAACTTTTAGGACAATGGCTGAATCATCTTGTTTAGTTAAATCAGGTCTCGCATTTTGATCAACTTCACGACCGACCATTAATGAAATTATTTTGCTTATTTCTGTTGTTTTAGTTTCAAGAGTATCGATATAGCGACCATCTCTAAAAACTGTAATTCGATCAGAAATTTGTGTTAGTTCTTCCATTCGATGAGATATATAAATTATTCCTTTTCCAGCATCTTTTAAATTCTTAATTATTTCAAATAAAGTTTCGGTCTCTGCTTTTGTTAATGCACTAGTTGGTTCATCCATGATGATGATGTCTGATTTATATGAAAGTGCTTTGGCAATCTCCACCATTTGCTGTTTTGCGACCGTGAGATTCTCAACTATATCTTTCGTGCGAAGTGACAAACCTAATTCATCAAGTAATTCTTGTGCTCTTTTATTTAATTCTTTTTCACTCAAAAAAATTTTTGCAATTCTAGGTTCTCTGCCGATTAAAATATTTTGCGCAACAGTTAAATGTGGCATCAAGTTCATCTCTTGGTGAATAATGCTTATTCCTGACATTTGCGCATGATAGGGATCAGTTATTTCCATTTCAGCGCCGTTAATTTTTAGAGTTCCGGCGTCTTTTTTGTAGATACCAGAGAGAATCTTCATCAGAGTTGATTTACCGGCGCCATTTTCGCCTACTAAGGCGTGAACTTCACCAGCTCTTAATTCAAATTGCACTTTATCTAGAGCCTGAACTCCGGGAAACCCTTTGCTTACACCCGTAACTTCTAAAAGTGGCGGCTGCACCATATGCGGTTTCATCCTTTCCCAGAAATATCTGACGTTCTAGAGATTTTGAACTCTAGAGCACTTGTAGTTACATCTTCAAGTAATTTACCTGATTGTTATATAGTTCACTATATGTCCCACCCCTTGTATTTGATCGCCACGATTTACCCCAAGCAAGGTAAAACAGATGAGGCTAAGGATGCATTTGAGGAATTGATTGAGGCAACCCGCCAAGAAGCCGGATGTGAACTTTATGATCTAGTTCATTCAGCCGGTGAGTCAGTATGGGTGATGATGGAAAAGTGGTCTAGTAAATCGGCGTGGGATGCTCATATGCAAACTTCGCATGTAAAAAGAATTAATGAAATTGGCCCTAATTTTCTCGAAAAACCTAGTGAGTTAAAAATATTAA
>JAYPCW010000008.1:0-6746 GCA_038124905.1 Candidatus Nanopelagicales bacterium
CTTTTAGCCGTCTTGATAGTCAGTGGGGTACGGGCTAAATGGATTTTGGGGCTTTTGCTTGCAACTTTTCTAGCAGGTGTTGCTACCTTTCAATTGGGAATACTAAAGCAATATCAATTAGATCGGCTTACTTCTTTTACTAATCCAGCATTTGACCCACAAGGAATTGGTTACAACACACTGCAAGCCAGAATTGCCATTGGTTCGGGTGGATGGTTTGGGCAAGGATTTTTAAATGGTTCGCAAACTCAAGGTAAGTACATTCCAGCTCAGCGGACTGACTTTATTTTCACTGTAGTTGGTGAAGAATTTGGATTTTTAGGAATTTCATTTATGCTCATTTTGTATTTTATTATTTTGTATCGAATCTCACGCATTGCTTGGCGGGCTCCAGATCTTTTTGGACGTTTAACTGCAACTGGGGTTACTGCCTGGTTTGCGGTACAGAGTTTTGAAAATATTGGAATGAATTTAGGAATAATGCCGGTTACCGGCGTTCCGTTACCTTTTGTTTCTTATGGTGGATCTGCGATGTTTGTCTCTTGGATTGCAGTCGGGTTAGTCTTAGCTATTGGCCGCGAGACTAATTATCGAAAGAGTCCACTGTTACAAAGGGAGCAATGAGCACTAAAGAAAAAATCCTCGGCGAAAGCATATTTGCTGATCTAGAGAAGTTATTACCCTTTGTAAATAAACCAGTGCAATATGTCGGCGGTGAGCTAAACGCGATAAAAAAAGATTGGAATCAGACACAAGTTCGCTGGTGTTTGATGTATCCAGATGCTTATGAAGTTGGGTTACCAAATCAAGGTGTGCAAATTCTTTATGAAGTATTAAACGAAAGAGCTGACTTTTTAGCAGAGAGAACCTATGCAGTCTGGCCAGATTTAGAAAAATTAATGCGAGAAAATCAGGTTGAACAATTTACTGTTGATCAGCATCGTCGAGTAAGTGATTTTGACTTCTTTGGAATTTCATTTGCTACTGAATTGGGTTATACCAATATGTTGACCGCACTAGATTTGGCCAACATTCCTTTCGACGCTAATAAAAGAACAGACAATCACCCAATTGTGGTTGCTGGGGGGCATGCTGCTTTTAACCCAGAGCCAATTGCCAAATTTATTGATGCAGCGGTTTTAGGTGATGGCGAAGAAGTTATTTTGGCGATTAGTGAAGTTGCTAAAGAACATAAACAAGAAGGATCTCCGGGCGGGCGAGATGAATTACTTAGACGTTTAGCAGTTTCGGGCAATGTTTATGTTCCGAAATTTTATGATGTTGAATATTTTTCAGACGGAAAAATAAAAAAGGTAACTCCCAACAAGCCAGGAATTCCTTATCGAGTTTCAAAACATACTTTGATGGATTTAGATAGTTGGCCGTATCCAAAAGCTCCTTTAGTGCCGGTAGCAGAAACGGTGCACGAAAGAGCCAGTGTTGAAATATTTCGTGGCTGCACCCGCGGCTGCAGATTTTGCCAAGCGGGAATGATTACTCGCCCAGTACGTGAAAGGTCGATAACCACTGTAGCTCAAGTTGTAGACAACATGATTAAAAAAACTGGCTTCGATGAAGTTGGCTTGCTATCACTTTCAAGTGCGGACCACTCAGAAATAGCAGAAATTACTAAGGGTTTAGCTGATCGCTACGAAGGCTCAAGCACCTCACTTTCTTTACCCTCGACCAGAGTTGATGCTTTTAACATTGATTTAGCGAATGAATTAAGTCGTAACGGCAGACGTAGCGGTTTAACTTTTGCTCCAGAAGGTGGCTCAGAGCGAATCCGAAAAGTAATTAACAAAATGGTTACCGAAGAAGATTTAATTCGTACTGTTACTACCGCCTACGCCAACGGGTGGCGGCAGGTCAAGCTTTATTTCATGTGTGGCCTTCCAACAGAAACTGACGAGGACGTATTGCAAATTGCCAGGATGGCAGCAGAGGTGATTCGCGAAGGTAGAAAAGCTTCTGGCCGTAAAGATATAAGAACTACTGTTTCAATCGGGGGCTTTGTTCCTAAGCCGCACACACCGTTTCAATGGGCAGCACAATTATCTTGGCAAGAAACAGACAGAAGACTGCTAAATCTAAAGGACGAAATTAAACAAAATAAAGAAGTAGGAAAGTCAATTGGTTATCGCTATCACGATGGTAGGCCCGGAATTATTGAAGGATTACTTTCGCGAGGCGACCGTAGAGTCGCAGAAGTTATTGAAGCAGTTTGGCAGCGCGGACAAAGATTTGATGGTTGGCATGAACACTTTTCGTTTAATTTATGGAATGAAGTGGCTGATGAGATTCTGAAGAAATATCAGATCGATTTAGATTGGTTTACTACCCGCGAAAGAAATTTTGAAGAGGTATTACCTTGGGATCATTTAGATTCAGGCTTAGATCGTGGTTGGCTTTGGCAAGATTGGCAAGATGCAATCAATGGGGCAGAAGTAGAAGATTGTCGTTGGACGGCATGCTATGACTGCGGAGTGTGCCCAAGCATGGGCACAGATATTCAAATTGGCCCAAGTGGAGTAAAGACTCTGCCTTTAACTGTGGTTTGAATTGGCAAATACCCCACCCGATAGGCAAACCTTGCCAGTTGTACAAAAAATTCGGATGCGTTATGAAAAATTAGGACGAATGAAATTCAGTTCGCATCGCGACTTTCAAAGAGCTTTAGAAAGAGCTATTAGAAGATCAAAAATCCCAATTGCCTATAGTGCTGGATTTTCACCACATCCAAAAATTTCCTACGCTAATGCGGCACCGACTGGCTGCGCCAGTCTTGCTGAGTACATTGAAATTGGACTCACAGAACCAGTAGATCCAGAATTAGTAAAGAATTTGATAAACGAAGCTTTGGGCGATGGCTTAAGTATTAAAGATGCCGTTGTTGCTCGCAATAAAGACTTCATTGATCAACTGGAAGCGTCGCTCTGGCAGATCGAATTAACAGCGGTAAGTGAAAGTAAAGTCCGAGAGGCGGTCAAAAAATTGCTCGAGACCCAAGAGGTGGTCGTCGAGCGATTGACTAAGCAGGGGATTCGAAAATTCGACGCTAGAGGAGCTATTTTGGCTTTGCGGGTTAATGCTGCCGAGCCCTCCAGGGGGTATGCGATAATTGAGGTAGTCGTTCGGTCAGGTAATCCGACCGTTCGGCCAGACGATGTTTTATCCGCTCTAAAAAGCGCGGGTGGCTTGGCTCTAACCGTCCCACCAATGGTGACCCGGCGAGCCCAAGGGAAGTTAACTGAGGACCCTTTTCAGTTACTAGACCCCTTTGCCCTCGATCGCGAATAAAACTCGCAACCACAGATTTCTGCCAGATTACAAAAGTTTTCTGGTACCGACCAAGTTTTGTTAGTTCGTTTTTTAGGAATTAACTGGCTTTAAGATTTAGGAGTACCTCGTCGTGAACGACGATTTAGAAAAAGAAAATACTGATTCATCACGTAGCGCCACTTTTTCAGCTGACCAAGATTCCAAGCAAGCACCGGCTGAGACCAAGTTAGGCACCCCTGCGGTGGCTTTTCAATCGGCAGAAGTCCCACGCACCTTCACTCCTCGCAGTAAAGATGAAGGCCAAGAAGAGCCAGTTAGAAAAAGAAAAATGAGTTTACGTCGACGCCGTAAGGGCGATGATGCAGAAACTCCTTCAGAAGAAGTTGAAACTGTTGATGAGGTACAAAAAAGCGATGAGAACGAAGAAGAAACTCCGGTAACTTTCAAGCGCCGCAGACGACGTCGCAGTAATGAGCCAGATGCGCAAGTGACAGCAGAAGATCCACCAAACACCGTGGTTCGAGTACGTAAACCTCGCGAACGAGAGGCAACTGGCAGAAACTCAACACGTCTAGAGGCAAAGCGGCAAAGAAGGCGCGATAGTCGGGATACCGGTAGACGTCGGGCGCCAGTATTGACCGAGGCAGAATTTTTAGCACGCCGCGAGGCCGTTGACCGAGTCATGGTGGTTCGTGAAAAAGAAGATCGGATTCAAATTGCTGTTCTAGAAGATGAAATTTTAGTAGAGCACTACGTATCTAGAAATCAATCAGCATCATTAATAGGAAACGTTTATTTAGGAAAAGTACAAAATGTTTTACCAAGCATGGAAGCCGCCTTTATAGATATCGGGCGAGGCCGAAATGGCGTACTTTATGCCGGTGAAGTTAATTGGGATGCCGCTGGAATGGATGGGCAGCCAAAAAGAATTGAATTAGCTTTGCATACCAACGATAAAGTCTTAGTTCAAGTTACCAAAGATCCAGTTGGCCAAAAAGGTGCTCGTTTAACAAGTCAAATTTCTTTACCTGGACGATATTTAGTTTTTGTACCTGATGGATCAGTTACTGGAATCAGTAGAAAATTACCTGAAGGTGAGAGAATCAGACTGAAGAAAATTTTGCGTGACATTGTGCCTGATGGTGCCGGAGTAATCGTAAGAACTGCAGCTGAAGGTGCAACCGAGGAGCAATTACAAAGAGACGTTGCTCGCCTGCAGGCGCAATGGGAAAACATAAAGCAACAAACTGAAACAGCAACTCCTACCTCATTACTTTATTCAGAACCAGATCTGGCAATCAGAGTCGTTCGAGACATCTTTAATGAAGATTTTAAGAAATTGATTGTGCAAGGTGAAGAAGCCTGGGACACAGTTGAACAGTATGTGACATATGTCGCTCCAGATCTAGCTTCAAGGCTTGAAAAGTGGGTGAATACTGAAGATGTATTTACGGCGCATCGGATAGACGAACAGCTAGCTAAAGCTTTAGATCGAAAGGTTTACTTACCTTCTGGCGGATCATTAGTAATTGATCGAACTGAAGCGATGACGGTAATCGACGTTAACACCGGAAAATTCATTGGCCAAGGTGGAAACCTTGAAGATACGGTTACTGAAAATAATTTGCAAGCAGCCGAAGAAATAGTTAGACAACTAAGGTTACGTGATATCGGCGGCATTATCGTAATTGATTTCATCGATATGGTTTTAGAAAGCAACAGAGATGCGGTAGTGCGCCGTTTGGTCGAGTGCCTGGGTCGAGATCGCACTAAGCACCAAGTTGCTGAGGTTTCTTCTTTAGGTCTAGTACAAATGACTCGAAAAAGAATTTCCTCGGGACTCTTGGAAACTTTCTCTGAAAACTGTGAAGCCTGTAATGGCCGAGGGGTAAAGGTCTTTTCGGAGCCGGTGGAGCATAAACACTCAGATCGCCTGATCAAGCCGAGAAAAGATGAGAATCCAGAGGGTGAAGAAAAGACAGCCTAAACCCAACTACCACCCACCAAGAGGGCTTTTAGTAATCTAGGACGACCTGCCAAAAGCAGTAATTAGGAGAAAATCTTGTACGCGATAGTTAAAACCGGAGCCAACCAAGAAAAGGTTGCAGTCGGAGATCAAATTACTACCAATCGGGTAGATGCTGCTTTGGGTAGCAAGGTTGAATTGCCAGCGGTTTTAATTGTTGAAGATGGCGCTATTACTCATGACCCACAAACTCTTTCGGCAACTAAAGTTTTAGCTGAAGTCGTTTCTCATTCACGAGGACCAAAAATTAGCATTCAGCACTACCGAAACAAAACAGGCTACAAGCGTCGCCTGGGACACAGACAAGAATTAACTACGCTTCGGGTTACCGACATAAAGGTAGGTAAATAAAAATGGCATCCAAAAAAGGTGTATCAAGCACTCGTAATGGTCGCGATTCAAATGCACAAAGACTTGGCGTAAAGCGCTTCGGTGGCCAGGTTGTTGGAGCTGGTGAAATTTTGGTACGCCAAAGAGGCACTCGCTTTCACGCCGGACAAAATGTAGGTCGTGGTGGAGATGACACTCTTTTTGCGTTAGCAAATGGTGAGGTGCGATTTGGAACTCGACGCGGTCGTCGCGTGGTAGATATCGTGCCAGCGGAGTAGTCCGCTCAAAATTTTTTGAAAAGGGCGGGGTTATCCCGCCCTTTTTTATTTGGATTAAGGAGGTGCAGTTGATGTTCGTAGATAAAGTTGTGATTTTTGCAAAAGCAGGAAACGGCGGCAATGGCTGCACTTCTGTTTTACGAGAAAAGTTTAAGCCTTTAGGCGGACCCGATGGGGGAGACGGCGGAAAGGGTGGCGACGTAATTGTAAAAGTCGATCTTGACGTAAATAGTCTTCTGGAATTTCATCGTTACCCTCATCAAAATGCAGCAAACGGTAAACCAGGAATGGGTGGACACAGAGCCGGGGCGAATGGCGAAGATTTAGTTTTAAATGTACCTAATGGCACTGTTATTAAAAACAATAAAGGCGAAGTCATCGTTGACTTAATAGGCGTTGGTACGGAATATGTAATTGCTCAAGGTGGGCGAGGTGGCTTAGGTAATGCCAGCTTGGCATCAACTAAAAGGAAAGCACCAGGTTTTGCTTTACTCGGCGAGGAAGGTGAGCAACAAGAAGTTCAATTAGAACTTAAATCATTAGCAGACGTTGCTTTAGTGGGGTTTCCCTCGAGTGGAAAATCTAGTTTAATTTCAGTAATTAGTGCGGCGAAACCGAAGATTGCTGATTACCCATTTACAACCTTAGTGCCGAATTTAGGCGTGGTAAAAGCAGGAGATACTTCATTTACTGTTGCTGACGTTCCCGGTTTAATTCCTGGTGCCAGTGAAGGCAAGGGACTTGGCTTAGATTTTTTAAGACACATAGAACGCTGCAGCGTAATTGCACACGTAATTGACTGCGCCACTTTAGAGCCAAATCGAGACCCG
>JAYPCW010000008.1:6846-25020 GCA_038124905.1 Candidatus Nanopelagicales bacterium
GTTAGTTTTGATGGAATTCGCTATTGGGTTAAAGGCGAGAAAATTTTTCGATGGGTCAAGCAAACTGATTTTTCTAACGATGAAGCAGTTGGCTACTTAGCAGATCGTTTAGCGCGTGCTGGCGTAGAAGAAGAATTGCTTCGACAAGGCGCTAAGGCAGGTAGCGAAGTTGCAATTGGTGAAGGAAAGGATGCTGTCTTATTTGACTGGCAACCGACAATTGAAGCTGGTAAAGCAGCGACTAAAGGACCGCGTGGTAGTGATATTAGGTTGGATTATCGATGAGTAGCGACTTGTATAAAAAGATTGCTAAAGCAAAAAGAATAGTAATAAAAGTTGGTTCGTCCTCCCTAACTAGTCACAGCGGTTCGATCGATGTGCAGCGCTTAAATGCTTTAGTAGATGAAATTGCCAAAAAGAAGCAGCAAAAAGCAGATATTGTTTTGGTTTCTTCAGGAGCCATTGCTGCAGCTTTAGCGCCGCTAGGCCTAAAGAGTCGTCCTCGAGATTTGATCATGCAGCAGGCCGCGGCCAGCGTCGGTCAAGGATTATTAGTTCATCGATACACAGAAAGATTTGCCAGCCATAACATCGTTGCTGGTCAAATCCTCTTAACTTCTGAAGATATTTCTCGTCGAAGTCATTACCGCAATGCGATTAGAACCTTTAATCAACTTTTTGATCTTGGCGTGATTCCAATTGTTAACGAGAATGACACGGTAGCTACTGAAGAGATTAGATTTGGTGACAATGATCGATTAGCTGCTTTGGTGGCAAATTTAGTTCAGGCAGACCTGTTGCTTTTACTTTCTGATGTTGAAGGTCTTTTTGATAAATCGCCAAGCGAACCGGCTGCAAAATTAATTTCAGAAGTCAAAGATTTTAAAGAAATTTCTCAAGTTAAAGTAGGTAACGAGTCGGGCTCAAAGTTAGGCTCAGGAGGAATGCAAACTAAATTAACCGCTGCCAAAATTGCAACTTCGGCGGGGATTTGCGTAATGGTAACGGATGCAAAAAATCTAGCTAAAGCACTAGCAGGCGAACCTGTTGGAACACTTTTTCATCCGGCGAGTGACAAACATTCGGCACGAGAGCTTTGGCTAGCGCATGCAAGTTCGGTGATGGGCTCGGTGGTGGTTGATAGTGGAGCAGAGCGTGCTTTGCTAACAGCTCGCGCATCCCTTTTAGCGGCAGGAATCAAATCAGTTACGGGCGATTTTGCAGTGGGAGATGTGATCTCCGTATTAAATGAGAAGCAAGAGGTAATAGCTCGAGGTTTGGTCAATTTTGATTCAGATGAATTACCCAAGATAATAGGGAAGACTTCGAAGAAGATAACTGAACAACTGGGTGAAGACCTAGTGCGTGAAGTGGTTCATCTGGATGATTTAGTTTTAATCGAGGGAGCGCAGTGAACGCGATTTATGAAGAAGTAATGGCAAGCGCCAAAGCTGCGCAAATTGCATCCTGGAGCCTGGCAACAGCGAGCCGGGCGCAAAAAGATGCTGCCTTGTTTTCTATGAGTCAGAAGCTGGAAGAAAACTTAGAAAGAATTGTTGAGGCGAATAATAAAGATTTAGCCAATGCCAAAGTCAATAATCTTGACCCTAAATTAATCGATCGTTTGACGCTAAATAAAGAGAGAGTCAATGAATTAGCGCAAGCACTTATTACGATTCAAAAATTACCTGATCCAATTGGACAAGTAATTAGAGGCTGGGTTCAACCTAATGGCTTAAAAATAGAACAAGTAAGAGTGCCGCTAGGGGTTGTGGGAATTATTTATGAAGCCAGGCCAAATGTCACAGTAGATGCAGCAGCCATTTGTTTAAAAAGTGGAAACGCAGTATTGCTTCGAGGGTCGGCAAGCGCAAAACACACCAATCAAACTTTAGTTGAGATTTTGCAAGAGGCATTAATAGCTGAGGGATTACCTGAAAAAGCTATCCAAATGGTTCCCGGTGACACCCATGAAGCAGTTGGACATTTAATGAATGCTCGAGGATTAGTTGATGTTTTGATTCCACGCGGAGGCGCAAGTTTAATTGAGAGCGTAGTGAGAGATTCTAAGATTCCAGTTATTGAAACTGGAATTGGAAATTGTCATGTTTACATTGACGAAACCGCCGATATAAAAATGGCAACAGATATTATTGTTAATGCAAAAGTTCAACGCTGTACTGTCTGTAACGCAGCCGAGACACTTTTAGTTCACAAAAATATTGCAAAAGATTTTCTTCCGGTTGCTCTGGCCGCGCTAAAGCAAAGTGGTGTTACCCTACATGTTGATAGCAACTTTGAAGATTTTGCAAAAGCAGCAGAAATTAATTATCAAAAAGCTACTGACGAGGACTGGGCAGCGGAATATTACTCTTTAGACTTAGCGGCGAAAATTGTTGAAGACATTGATGAAGCAATTTCACACATTCGTCAGTGGTCTAGCAATCACACCGAAGCAATAGTTACCAACTCGCTAACTGAAGCGCAGAAGTTCGTGGCGCAAATAGACGCAGCTGCAGTAATGGTAAACGCTTCAACCAGATTCACCGACGGTGGTGAGTTTGGTTTTGGTGCTGAAATGGGGATTTCCAATCAGAAATTACACGCCCGTGGACCAATGGGTTTAATAGAAATGACCAGTAGCAAGTACATTGTGACTGGTACCGGTCAAATTCGCCAATAGAGAGGAAGTCAGATGAAGTTTTTAGCAGCGGAGTTAGCGGAACATTCTGAGGCAGGGATTTCTCCTATTTGGGTGGGCGTAGGTACTTTCGTGATACTAACTTTGCTTCTAGTAATCGTGACCAGATTTGACGCAGAGCGCTAAAAGAATTGGCCTTTTTGGGGGCAGCTTCGACCCTATTCATAATGGGCATCTTGCAGTAGCAAATCAAGTATTAAGTGATTCGTTAGTTGACGAAGTAATTTTTGTTCCAGTTGGATTACCATGGCAAAAAGCAAAACCATTTGCAACTGCTGTTCACAGAAAAGCAATGTTAGAGCTAGTCATCAAAGATAACCCTAAATTCAAGCTTTCCACTAAAGAATTAGAAAGAGACGGAATCAGCTACACAATCGATACCGTTGAAGAGTTTCTGAAAGAAGATATAAATCTTGAAATTAACTTAATTTTAGGCGTAGATGCTGCTAGATCTATTTCTACGTGGCATCGAGCAAAAGAACTCATTAACTTAGTCAAGATTTTAGTAATTGCAAGAGAGGAGCAAAATCCACCGAATTTAGATTTTGACTTTCTGTTTGTCAAAATGCCGTTAGTAGATATTTCTTCGAGTGGGGTTCGAGATAACTTAAAAAAAGGGTTAGCAATCAATCACCTGGTACCTAAAGAAGTTGCCGCTTACATTTCAGACCATAATTTGTATAAAAATAGCGATGTGAGATAATTAAGATGTTAAAAAGAAAGTGTAGGTTGTGTGTCTGCGTCTAAACGCGCAAGAGATTTAGCTCAAATTGCCGCTAAAGCGGCTTTAGAAAAATTAGCAACAGATGTACTAATTATCGACGTGAGCGAGAAGTTCCCGCTAAGTGATATTTTTGTGATTGCTTCTGGGCAGAATGTTCGACAAGTGGCAGCAATTGTAGATGAAATTGAGAAGGAATTATTGAAGGTTGAGGCCAAGGTTTTACGTAAAGAGGGAACATCCGAAAGTCAATGGATTTTATTAGATTTTTCAGAAATTATCGTGCACGTGCAATTAGCCGAAAATCGTGAAGTTTACGCACTTGAGCGACTTTGGAAGGATTGTCCGATAGAGGTAGTAAATGGCTGAGCGTAATTTAATTTTATGGCGCCATGGCAGGACGATTTGGAACAAAGAACACAGGTTTCAGGGTCAAACCGATGTTCCCTTAGATGAAGTTGGAATTGCCCAAGCTCAAAGAGCAGCGCAGTTGCTACAACATCTACCACCGCATCATTTAGTCTCATCTGACTTACAGCGAGCTTATAAAACTGCAGAAGAGCTGGCACGATTAACAAATCTTGAAATTGCGACAGATAGCGACTTTAGAGAAACAGCTCATGGTGAGTGGGAAGGCAAAACGTATCAAGAGTTGAAAGAGAAATATGGAGAAATCTATAACCGATGGTCTTTAGGAACAGAAATTAGACCAGGGGATACTGGCGAAACTCGGATAGAAGTGGCAACTCGAATGGTTCGAGGAATCAATAAATACCTTCCAGAAATTGAAGATGGCGGGACCTTAGTTGTGGCAACCCATGGCGGTGCGGCGCGAGCTGCTGTTGCTCATTTGTTGGATCTACCAAAGAACCTTTGGGGCAACTTAGGAATTTTGGCAAATTGCTCTTGGGTGGTGCTACAAGAAGCGCCAGGGCTTGATGCGAAATGGCGATTGATTGAATACAACACAGGGTCTTTGCCAACACCGGCTTCAAGCAGTGATCGCTAGTTTCAGTAGAGTATTGCAGATTTAAAAATTGGGGCTATAGCTCAGTTGGTAGAGCACTTGCATGGCATGCAAGGGGTCAGGGGTTCAAGTCCCCTTAGCTCCACACTAAATTACTCCAAGTGAGTATTGAATTTAGCGAATCAGAAGGTCGTCACCCTTTCAACGTTGAAGAAATTCAAAATAAGTGGTTACCGGTTTGGGAGCAGCTAAACCCATTTCAATCTTCAGATGACCTTAGCGATACACGTCCCCGAATTTATGTTTTGGATATGTTCCCTTATCCATCTGGCGATTTACACATGGGACATGCAGAGGCATTCGCTATTGGAGACGTAGTTGCTCGCTACTGGTTTCAAAAAGGCTGGAACGTTTTGCATCCAATTGGTTGGGATTCATTTGGCTTACCGGCAGAAAATGCGGCAATTAAACGTGGTGAAAATCCAGCAACTTGGACTTATCAAAATATAGAAACTCAGGCTAATTCATTTAAAAGGTATGCGATTTCGTTTGATTGGAGTCGTAGATTACACACTTCGGATCCTGAATATTATCGCTGGACTCAGTGGCTCTTTTTGCAGTTTTTTAAAAATGATTTGGCTTACCGAAAAGCGAGCAACGTAAATTGGTGTCCTTCATGTCAAACAGTCTTAGCTAATGAGCAAGTAGTTGCTGGAGAGTGTGAACGTTGTAGCGCCACGGTAACAAAAAGAGAATTAACTCAATGGTATTTCAAAATTACTGCCTATGCTCAAAAGCTTTTAGATGACATCGAGAAACTAAAAGGTAAGTGGCCAGAGCGTGTTCTTACAATGCAACAAAATTGGATTGGCCGCTCCGAAGGAGCTTATGTTGATTTCGAAATTGAAGGTAAAGCAGATCCAGTAACAGTTTTCACTACCAGACCAGACACACTTTTTGGTGCCACTTTTTTTGTTGTCGCTCCAGATTCTGCCTTGGCGCAGCAGTTGGTAGCAGATGAAAAAAGAGCTGAATTTGATAAATATCTGGAGGAAGTCCGAAGGGCCACCGAGATTGAGCGGTTAGCTTCAGATCGTAAAAAAACTGGAGTATTTCTTGGCACTTACGCAATAAATCCAGTTAATCAGGAGCGCCTACCAATTTGGGCCGCTGATTATGTCTTAGCCGAATACGGAACAGGTGCGGTAATGGGTGTACCTGCGCATGATCAAAGAGACTTGGATTTTGCTAAAGAATTTGGGCTAAAAGTGGTAAAGGTTGTAGAAACTGAAGAAGCAGACCCTGCAGAGACATTTATTGCAACTGCGGGAGATGGCATTTTGACGAACTCAGGCCCCTTAGATGGATTAAACAAACTTGAAGCTATTAAGAAAATTACAGAAATATTAGAAGAAAAAAATCTAGGAAAGAAAGCAGTTAACTTTCGCTTGCGCGATTGGTTGCTTTCTCGTCAAAGATATTGGGGCGCTCCCATACCTATCATTCACTGCGAGGATTGCAACGAAGTTCCAGTTCCAGAGGATCAATTACCCGTTATATTGCCTAATTTAAAAGGTGATGAATTAGCACCCAAGGGGACATCTCCACTGGCAGCTGCAACGGAATGGGTAAATACCACTTGCCCAAATTGCGGAAAGCCAGCAAAGCGAGATACCGACACCATGGATACCTTTGTTGATTCTTCTTGGTATTACTTACGTTATCCATCAAGTCAGGATAATTCTCAAGCATTTGATGCAAAAGCTCTCAAGCAATGGCTACCTGTCGCACAATATGTCGGAGGAGTCGAGCACGCAATATTGCACTTACTTTATAGCCGATTCTTTACCAAGGTGCTAAAAGATCTAAAGCTAGTTGAATTTGATGAACCATTTACTGCGTTGCTAAATCAAGGGCAAGTTATCTTGGGTGGCGCAGCGATGAGTAAATCTAAAGGCAACATGGTTGACCTCGGTGAGCAAATTGAAGAATTTGGGGTAGATGCAGTCAGATTGACTATGGTTTTTGCTGGCCCCCCAGAAGATGATATTGATTGGGCAGATGTTTCACCAGCAGGCGCTAAAAAGTTTTTAGCTCGCGCTTTACGTTTAGCTAGAGAAGTCGAATCATCGAAAGAAGTGGATTTTTCAAATGGTGACAAAAATCTTCGACAGGCCGTTCATAAAACAATAAAAGAAGTAACCGAACTGATTGATAGTTTTAGATTCAACGTGGCAATTGCACGCATAATGGAATTAGTTAACGTAACTCGAAAAGCAATTGATTCTGGATGTGGAGCTAGCGATCCAGCGGTGCGTGAATCAGCAGAATTTATTTCTATAGCTCTATCTTTAGTTGCGCCATATACCGCAGAAGAGATGTGGGAAGCTTTAGGATTCGAGCCTACGGTGGCTAAGGCCGGTTGGAGAACTGCTGATCCAGAATTATTAAAGCAAGAGAGCGTAATTTGTGTAGTTCAGGTTGCAGGCAAATTGCGAGCAAAACTGTCAGTTTCTCCTAATATCTCTGAGGAAGTACTGAAGGAAATGGCATTAGCCGATGAAAATGTAATAAAAAGCATAAATGGAGCTTCCATCAAGACCTTCGTGATACGAGCCCCAAAACTTATCAACATAGTTCTTGAATAATTAAGTTTTCCACAAGCATTTAAAAACCCTCTTTCGCTAACTAAAAAAATGTCATTATCTTGACATGAAATTTGAAAAAAAATTACCGCCGGAGCTTGAGCAGCGATGGGAAAAATTGCGAGAGCAACTTCAGCCATTAGAAGTGGCAGCGCCGCCAAAGTTGGTAAAACTTTGGAAGTTTGATAATCAATCACTTCTGGCAATCTTGTTGATTCTTTTTGCTACCGCGGTACTTACGTGGATTTGGTGGTCTGCAGGTAAGTATGAACAAACATCAACTGAAGCAACTAACAAGATCACGGTAGTTTCTAACGCTTCCACTTTAAGTCCGCAGACTCTAAGCGGTGAAATCTATGTACACATTTATGGTGAAGTTTTAAATCCAGGCGTTTATAGCTTGCCGAGCGGTTCTCGGGTATTTCAAGCATTAGAGATTGCTGGTGGTCAAACTTCTTCTCGAGAATTAACTATCAACTTAGCTCAAATCTTGAATGATGGAGATCAAATCTTTATTGGGAAAGTTGCTGAAATCAAAACCGATATCTCTAGTCGGCAAGTGAGTAGTCAAGCCAATAAAGATAAATGCATAAATATTAATGACGCAAATGTCTCCGTTTTAGATAGTTTGCCCGGAATTGGCCCAGTTATGAGTAAAAAAATAATTGACTGGCGCCAGATGAATGGTGGCTTTAAGAGTATTTCTGAACTTAAAAAAGTTAAAGGTATTGGAGATGCTAAATACAGAGAAATTGAGCCATTGGTTTGTATCTAGTATTTGACCTCAGATTAGTTTATTTAGTTGCAATAATCTGGGTTAATCTAATTGTAGTTTTGAATTTCAATAATTATTCAATCATGTGGATTTTCTTAGTTATTTGCTTTGTTTCCTTACTTTTTAAAAAAGATTATTTTATAGAAATTTTACTAATCATTATATTACTTATTGGATCATCGCTATTTATATTTTTAAGATTGAAAACTTTAGATCAAGCCGTAACTCAAGATTTATTTTTGACTAAGTCTTCAGTAAAAATTGTGGCAATAACACAAAGTGATGTCCAGGAGCGGAAAAATAGAAATCCTTACACCGACCAAAGTTATTGGGAAGTATTAGCAAAATCAAAGTCCCTCAGCGAAGAAGAGAATACCTGGAACGCTTCACTACCAATAATTTTAACTTTTTCGCAAGAACCATCTGGATTAACTTATGGCGCATCAGTAGAAGTTGTGGGGCAAATTGCTGCTTCCTATCGAGATGATAAAGCTTTTTTAGTAAGAGTAGAAGAAGCTTCAATTGCTCAGCACCCCAGTTATTTTTACTCAGAAATTAATAGATTCAGAGAGAATTTTTCTCAAGTTGCTAAGTCTGTGAACCATAGTGCTGCTGGATTAATCCCCGGTTTGGTTTCCGGGGATACCCGCCTGCAAAGTGACGAATTTACCGAGGCAATGAGAAAAACAGGCTTGACTCACTTAACTGCAGTCAGTGGCGGGAACATCGCAATTCTCTTAGCAGTTTTTATCTGGTTTTTCAAAGCACTTACCTTAAGACGAAAAAGTGTTTTTAGCTTTAGCCTGTTGTTATTAATTGTTTTTCTATTTTTAGTGAGATTTGAACCAAGTGCAATGAGAGCAACAGTCATGGGTTTGATTGGGATTTGGTCACTCACTTTTGGTGGGCCTAGGACGAGTTTTGGTGCATTAAACTTTTCAATAATTTTTTTATTGCTAATAGACCCATTTCTCGCTACTAATTGGGGTTTTATGCTTTCGGTTGCAGCAACAGCTGGACTAATTTTGTTAGCACCGCAAATCCAAAAGTTATGGGTAGCGCACCTTCCTAAAACACCCAAATTTCTGATTTTATTAATTACTATGACGCTTAGCGCCCAACTAGTTACCTATCCGCTGATTGGTTTTATGGTGGGCGAAATTTCTTTGATTTCACTCGCGGCAAATGCATTGGCAATGCCTACGGTTGCTTGGGTAACGGTTTTTGGCTTTTTAACTTTGATTAGCGCTACGGTGTCCCCACCATTGTCAATAGTTTTCATTTATTTGGCTTTACCAGCTGCAATATGGATAGAGTTTGTGGCAAACAGTTTGGCAAAATTACCATTCGCCCAGATTTCATTTTCTTCTGTCACTTTCTTCGCACTGATTACTGCCGTGAGCGCGGTAGTTGGATACAGACATAGAAATCTGATTAGAATTAGCCTTCTAGAAGAAAGAAAATAATTGAGCAGTAAATCATTACTAATTTCTGGAACAGAAGAGTTGTTGGTAGATCGAGAAATTAATACAAGCTATCAAGCTCTAAAAAATAAATTTGAAGATCTTGAAAAAGTTCAAATAAACGTTAGTGACGATGACGCTTGGTCCAGATTTTTAGAAGCTAGCTCGCCGAGCCTATTTGGTGGCATAAAGTTAGTAATTTTGGATAACTTAAATATTGCAGAAGACAAAATTAATAGTAATTTTGTCACTTTTTTAAAGAATACAGACTTTGATGAGTTAGAAGATTATTACTTGATCATGATTCACCGCGGAGGTACGGGCGGTGCAGGAATTCTAAAAGCCATTAGAAATGCCCAAGTTCGTGAATTGAAGATTGATAAGTTTAAAAAAAGTGAAGATTATGAAAGTTGGATTAAAGGTGAATTTAGATCTAAAAAACGAAAAATTACAGATGAGGCTGTGACAATTTTAAAATCTGCAATTGGTGAGGACTTGCGAGAGCTAGCCGCAGCAGTATCTCAACTTGCTACCGATGTGGTAAATGATCCAATTACTGAGATCGATGTCTTGCAGTACTACCAAGGAGTGGCTGAGATCCGTAGCTATGAGATTGCTGATGCAATATTAAATAAGAAAACTGCAAAGGCGCTAAATTTGCTTTATGCTTCTTTGGAGCAAGATCCAAATTCTGCAATACCCATAGTTAGCTCTATTTCTTCAAATGTTAGATATTTAGTAAGAATTGCTGGAGCACCCAAAGGCATGGGTGACGTAGATATTGCCAAAGAGTTAGCGATAAACCCATTTCGCATTAAATTTTTAAGAAATTATTTAAAGAATTGGACACCAAAAAAACTGGCAGACGCCACAATTGAATTATCAAAAGTGGACGCCTCACTTAAAGCGGGGCTAGCGGGGAACTATCTAGATTCAGCGCAAAAAAGATTTTTATTAGAGCACACTGTTAGAAGCATGTGTACGAATTAAAAGTTATTTTTTTGCTTTAGACGCTTTTTTCGCAACAGCCGATTTGCGATTAGCAGCCTGATTTTTATGGATGACACCTTTAGCTGCCGCTTTATCTAGCTGACGGCCAACTTCTTGGGCCATCTTTTGAAGATTATCTTCACCTTTTGCTGCAGCTTCATTGAATTTTTTTATTGCTGATTTTAAAGATGAATCTACTGACTTATTTCGCTGTTGAGCCTTTTGATTTTGGCGGTTGCGCTTAATTTGCGACTTGATATTCGCCACGGGTTGCACATCACTTTCTGTAATTCGGGGTCGGTTAGGTCGACTCCTAAGGTTAGCGCCTGGCCTGCCGTTACAAGCAAGCGAGCCCCAGAACGATAATTGGGCAAGTGAATACGACTTCAAATTCTGCCGGGAGCACTGCCCCTGAGTTAATTAGGAATTTTTGCATAATTGCACATATTGATCATGGCAAGTCAACTTTGGCTGATCGAATGCTGCAGCTAACAGGGGTGGTAGATGAAAGGAGTATGCGGGCTCAATATCTAGATCGCATGGATATTGAACGCGAAAGAGGCATCACCATTAAGTCTCAAGCTGTTCGCTTACCTTGGAGAGGTATTGATCAAAAAAATTATGTCTTAAATTTGATTGATACTCCTGGTCACGTTGATTTTACTTACGAAGTGAGCCGGTCTCTGGAGGCTTGCGAAGGAGCGATCCTTTTAGTTGATGCAGCTCAAGGAATTGAAGCACAAACCTTAGCCAACTTATATTTAGCGATGGAGAATGATCTGGTAATCATTCCGGTATTGAACAAAATTGATTTACCAGCAGCACAGCCTGAAAAGTACGCACAAGAATTAGCAAAGTTAGTAGGTTGCAATCCAGAAGATGTTTTGCGAGTTAGTGCTAAAACTGGAGAAGGCGTTAAAGAATTAATAGATCTGATTGTGGTTGAGGTTCCTGCGCCAACGGGTAAAGCTGAGGCACCGGCACGAGCCTTAATATTTGACTCGGTCTATGACTCTTATCGCGGGGTAGTTACCTATGTGAGAGTTGTAGATGGAAAATTAAATCCAAGACAACGAATCAAAATGATGTCTAGTGGTGCTAGTCATGAACTTTTAGAAATTGGTGTCATCTCGCCAGAACCAAAAGCTACAGCTGGTTTGGGTGTAGGTGAAGTGGGGTACTTAATTACCGGAGTTAAAGACGTAAGGCAATCAAGAGTGGGCGACACCGTTACCGATTACTCAAAGCCTGCTACCGAACCTTTAGCCGGCTTTCGCGACCCGAAACCTATGGTCTTTGCGGGACTTTATCCAATAGATGGAAGCGAATATCCATTATTGCGTGATGCCTTAGACAAACTGCAATTAAATGATGCGGCTTTAGTTTATGAGCCAGAAACTTCGGCAGCTTTAGGATTTGGATTTCGTTGCGGATTTTTAGGTCTTTTGCATTTAGAAATTGTCAGAGAGAGATTAGAGCGAGAATTTAATTTATCTTTAATTTCGACCGCTCCAAATGTGGAGTATCGGGTAATTATGGAAGATAAAACAGAGAAAGAAGTCACAAATCCCAGTGAGTTTCCTGCAGGCAAGGTCAGCGAAATTTATGAGCCGATTGTAAAAGCGACGATAATTACCCCTAGCGAATACATAGGCTCAGTAATGGAGCTAGCCCAAGAGCGACGCGGCAACATGTTAAATATGGATTATTTATCAGAGGAGCGCGTGGAGCTAAGGTACACAATTCCTCTAGCTGAGATCGTTTTTGATTTTTTTGATCAATTAAAATCCCGCACCCGTGGTTACGCTTCGTTGGATTATGAGCCAGCTGGGGAGCAGTACTCTGATTTAGTAAAAGTTGACATCCTGCTACAGGCAGAAGCGGTAGATGCTTTCAGTGCAATCGTTCACAAAGATAAGGCTTATCAATATGGTGTAGAAATGACGAAAAGACTTAAGGATTTGATTCCCAGACAACAATTTGAAGTGCCCATCCAGGCAGCAATTGGTTCGCGGGTAATAGCCAGGGAAAACATTAGAGCCATGCGTAAAGATGTTTTAGCAAAATGTTATGGCGGTGACATCAGTAGAAAGCGAAAATTGCTAGAAAAGCAAAAAGAGGGCAAGAAGCGAATGAAGATGGTGGGCCGTGTAGAAGTTCCACAAGAAGCATTCGTGGCAGCTTTGAAGACTAACAATGAAACAACTTCAAAATAACGCTTCAGCTTTTGGGCTTTATGTTCATGTACCTTTTTGTACAGTCCGCTGCGGTTACTGTGATTTTAATACTTATACCCCCAGTGAACTTGAACAAGCTGATGCAATTGATGTCTGGGCACAAGCGCTAATTAGTGAAATTACATATTCATTAGAAAAATTCCCTAAAAGTCAAGTTGTTGAAACAATTTTCTTTGGAGGCGGAACGCCCTCATTACTTCCGTTAAACAATCTTGAGCAAATTTTCTCAAAATTAAATCACAGCTTCATCTTTTCAGAAAATATTGAGATAACACTTGAAGCTAACCCCGATACACTTTCAAGTTCAAAGATTCGGGCTTGGAAAGATTTTGGAATCAATCGAATTTCACTTGGCGTTCAGAGTACCGATAAAAAAGTACTACAAATTTTGGACAGAACGCACAATCCTGAGAATGTTAAGAATTCGGTTGAGTTATTGAAAAATGGTGGCATCCACAATTTTAGTCTTGATTTGATTTATGGAACTCCTGGTGAAACATTGGATTCTTGGAGTTCCTCAGTCGAATCACTTGTCGAATTTGACCCCCCTCATGTTTCTGCCTATGCGCTCACCGTTGAGCCGGGAACTGCTTTGTTTAGAAAAGTTAATAATAAAGAAATTAATAATATAAGTTCAGATGATCAGGCTGATAAATATTTAATAGCCAATGATATTTTGGAGAAAAATAATTTAGCTTGGTATGAAATATCTAATTGGGCAATACCTGGTCATGAATGTCGACACAACTTGCTCTATTGGAATAATCAAAACTGGTGGGGTTATGGCCCAGGAGCGCACTCACACATAGATGGCAAGCGTTGGTGGAATGTTAAACATCCGGCTAATTATGCAAAAAAATTAATTAATGAGAAAAGTGCAATAGCAGATTTTGAAACTTTAAGTTTTGATCAAAAAAATTTGGAGCAGACGATGCTTTTGATGAGACTTAGAGGATCAGATTTAAGAAAATTGGCTCCTGCTGCGACACTGTCGGAGTGGGAGAACTTGAATTATGTTTCGAGCGGATCAAATAATTTAGAGTTGACGCCAAAGGGTCGATTACTCTTAGATTCCCTGATTGCTCACATAACCCCTTGAAAATTGGCACTCAAATTTGAAGAGTGCTAATCTTTAGCCGGAGTAACTTATGGCAGAAGATAGAAAATTTGCAGTTTTACAAGCGATAATCAACGATTATGTCGCTACAGAAGAACCAGTGGGTTCAAAAGCTTTAGTTGAGCGACACAATTTAAGAGTTTCTCCAGCGACCATTCGAAATGATATGGCACTTTTAGAAGAAGAGGGTTTAATCGTCCAGCCCCATACCAGCGCTGGGCGAATTCCTACCGAGCAAGGTTATAGATATTTTGTAGACAGATTAAATGAAGTTCGCGCATTGTCTGCTGCCGAGCAAAGTGCAATTTCTAAGTTTCTCTCTGGTGCGGTAGATCTAGATGATGTTATGCAAAGAACCGTACGTCTTTTAGCGCAAATGACCGGGCAAGTAGCTCTAGTCAAATATCCATCTTTAGCAAAATCGATCTTGCGTCACTTTGATTTAGTTCTCTTAAATGAAAAAAGAGTAATGATTATGTTAGTGGCTAATACCGGCAGATTAGAACAGTCTGTTCTAGAGACACAAGAAAATATCTCAGCTGAATTTATCGAAACCTTAAAACAAAAAATTAAAGGATTAATTCTCAACAAAAAATTTAGTGAAATTGGAAATGACTTAAAAGATTTATCCTTGAAATTTAGTAAAGCAGAACAAGCATTTGTAGAAAGTATTACCGAGCTGGTTATAGATACGGCAATTGAACCTGAGGAGAGACGGATTGCTGTTGGTGGAGCAGGAAACCTGGTTAGATTGGATGCTGAGTTCAGTAAAGCCTTACTACCGGTGCTAGATCAGATTGAAGAAAATGTGGTGCTATTAAAGCTATTAGGTGAACTTTCGAGTGCACAAGATCTTAAAGTAAGTATTGGTAGCGAAAATAAACTTGAAAACTTAAGAGCAGCGAGCGTGATTAGTAGTGGATACTCTAGTAAAGAAGTGATTTCACAATTGGGAGTTGTCGGTCCAACTAGAATGGATTATCCAAATACAATTAGCAGTGTTACCGCGATTGCACGTTATTTGGAAAAGATTTTATCGAATGGTTAAGGCTTGAATGGCTAGAGATTATTATGAAGTACTAGGGGTAGCAAATGATGCGTCTGGCGAAGAAATTAAAAGAGCTTATAGAAAACTTGCCAGAGAACTACATCCAGATTTAAATCCAGACCCAACAGCTGCTGAAAAATTCAAAGAAGTTACAACTGCGTATGAAACTTTAAGTGATGATCAAAAAAGAAGAATGTACGATCTAGGTTTTTCGGGAAGCACAGGAAGCAGCGGTGGTTTTGGATTTGGTGGTTTAGGTGATTTTGTTGACGCTTTCTTTGGTCAAACTACCCAAAGGGGGCCAAGATCCAGATCTAGACGTGGTCAAGATGCCTTAATAGAAATAGATCTTGAGTTAGCCGAAGCGTTTTCGGGAATTACCAAAGATATAACTGTAGAAACAGCGGTTGTTTGTCCAAATTGCGATGGAGCTTGCACTGCTCCTGGCACGAATCCCACAACTTGTTCGATGTGTAAAGGCCGGGGTGATGTACAGACAGTTCAAAGATCACTTTTAGGGCAAGTTGTAAGCAGTAGACCTTGTCCGCAATGCGCAGGGTACGGAACAGTTTTAACTTCGCCGTGTGCAGATTGTGCCGGCGAAGGAAGGGTCAGAACCAGAAAAACTATTACTGCCAAGATACCTGCTGGTGTTGATAACGGAACAAGAATTCAGCTAGTCGGGCAAGGTGAAGTAGGGCCAGGCGGTGGAGAATCTGGGGATTTGTATTTAGAAATTAATTTAATTCCACACAAGACATTTCATAGGGTCGGCGATGATTTGCAGTGTGTAATCAATTTACCAATGACTGCGGCAATTTTAGGTACGAGTTTTACTTTACAAACCCTAGAGGGCGATGAAGAAATTTCTATCAAGCCAGGCACCCAATCTGGCACAGTATTAAATCTAAAAGGTAAGGGAATGCCAAGAGTCAGGCGCGATTCGCGTGGAGATTTATTGATCGAAATACTGGTAGCAACTCCAACAAATCTAGACGCCGCTCAACGTAAAATTATTGAAGAATTAGCAAGTCTTCGTAATGAAACTGCCATCGAATTTAAACCAGAAGAAATTACAAAAACTTCTTTTTTTGGGCGGTTAAAAGACGCTTTTAGCCGATGAAAATGCAGAGCGCATATTTTCTTTCAAATTTTACGCAGGGCGATCAAACAATAACGCTAGATGATAAAGAATCACATCACGCAATTTCCGTAAGAAGAGTAAAGCTGGGCGAGAAGGTCTATGTAACTAATGGCGAAGGTTTAGTAGCAGCCGGTGAAGTAGTTTCTATAAATAAAAAACTTGAAGTTGAAGTTCATAATATCGAGCAGATTTCTAAAACAAAAAAGCAAATTACTGTGCTACAAGCAGTTTTAAAAGGGGACAGATCTGATTTCGCTGTTGAATTAATGACTGAAGTCGGAGTGAGTCAGATAGTTTTTTGGTCGGCTGATAGATCAGTGGCAAGAATTGAAGCAAAATCTGAAAAAGTCTTACAAAGATGGCAGCATCTAGCGGCAGCTGCAACTAAGCAGTCAAGGCAAGCATGGCTCCCGAAGATCTCATACTGTAGAGGGATTGAAGAAGCGATCGAACTGTTCAAGGATCATCAAGAGATTTATCTTTTAGATTACGAAGCAAAGGATGCGCTATCGATAGCGAATGAAAGCTCAAGAATACTCTTTATAGTTGGGCCTGAAGGTGGTTTAACTGAAGATGAAAAAAGTATTTTCACCTCGCACGGAGCAAAATCAATTAACATTGGTAAAACTGTGTTGCGAGGCTCAACAGCCGGAGCGGTCGCTGCAGCAGTCGCCTTTAATTTAGCAAGGAGTCAAAATGACTGAATGTATATTTTGTAAAATTGTTGATGATGAAATTGTTGTTGAAAAAATTTTAGAAAATAATGAATTTGTGGCTTTTTCGGATATTGACCCCAAAGCTCCCATTCACGTATTGGCAATACCAAAAAAGCATTATGAAAACTTCGCTGAGTTAGCCAAAGCCGATACTGAACTTGCTGGTCGGCTGAACAGATTTATTGCCGAGTTGGCTGACAATTTAGCCTTGTCGGAGGGTTATCGGATTGTCTTTAATACGGGTAATTGGGGCGGTCAGTCAGTTTTTCACCTGCATGGCCATTTATTAGGGGGCCGGCAAATGTCCTGGCCAGCCGGCTAATTGAGTTTTCCGATAAAGTGTTGGCTCAATTAGTTATCTAGGAGTGATGCGGGCGAACGCCCAGGATGTCTAACTTAGTTTCTCAAGTTGAATCTAAAGTAACGATTCCAAATTCAATTAATTTGGTTGCACTTTTTGGCACCCACGATGAGAATTTAAAAAAGATCGAAGAACTTTTTTCGGGATCTGAAATTTTAGTTCGTGGTAATCAAATAAATATTCTTGCAGATGAAGAGAATACTGCTTACTTGAATCAGCTATTTTCTGAATTGGTTTCAATCATCAGGACTGGTCAAGCAATTTCACCAGACTTGATAGAGCGAGTAAGTGCCCTAATAAAAAGTCAATCTGAAATTAGTGCAAAAGAAATGTTAACAACAAACATTTTAACAAGTCGTGGGAAGGCTATAAGAGCTAAAACTTTTAATCAAAAGAAATATGTAGATGCAATAGATAACAACACTATTGTTTTTGGTATTGGCCCTGCTGGTTCAGGCAAAACTTATTTGGCTGTAGCAAAAGCAGTGCAGGCTTTAAATGAAAAAAAAGTTAATCGAATAATTCTTACTCGACCCGCAGTCGAAGCTGGTGAAAAACTGGGATTTTTACCTGGAACGCTTAGTGAAAAAATTGACCCATACTTAAGACCGCTTTATGACGCGCTACAAGACATGATTGAACCAGAGAAGATTCCTAAGCTAATGACAAACGGAACAATCGAAGTTGCTCCTTTGGCCTATATGAGAGGTCGAACCCTTAACGATTCATTTATCATCCTCGACGAGGCGCAAAATACCTCTGCTGAACAGATGAAAATGTTCTTAACCAGGCTTGGCTTTGGCTCAAAAATGGTGGTGACGGGGGACATAACTCAAGTCGATTTACCAACAGGAACCCGATCCGGACTTCGTATGGTTAGAGACGTACTGAATTCTCTTAACGATTTAGCATTTATTAATTTGACTAGTCAAGATGTAGTTCGTCATAAATTAGTTGGAAAAATCGTTGAGGCCTATGACAAGTGGGACGCTTCAACTAGTGAGGCACGTTAAGTTGGTAGTTGATATTGAAAATAGAAGCAACATCTCTGTTGATAAAGAAAAGTTACAAAGAATAGCAATTTCCGTAATGGAAGAATTAAAGTTACATCCAGAACAAGAACTGTCATTATCCTTAGTAGATGTTGGAGAGATGGCCGAACTTCATCAAAAATGGATGAATGAATCAGGACCAACAGATGTGATGAGTTTTAGATTATCTGAGATTGCAGAATTTGATTTTTCTTTGGGTGATGTCGTTATCTGTCCAGCAATTGCTCAAAAAGATGC
>JAYPCW010000008.1:25120-31411 GCA_038124905.1 Candidatus Nanopelagicales bacterium
TTAAGCAGTATTGGAGCAGTTCTCTTAGCGGTTTATTTTGTTTCCATTGTGCAAGATTTAACTTTTGCCCTACTTTTTTCAATTATTGTGGTTACACTCTTAAGCTTTATCTTTTTAGGAGTTGCTCCTGAAACTTTAGGTTTGCAACATTCAGAAAAAATTGCAATCTTGAGTGCTGGCTCGACAATTTTCTTAGGAAAGATTTTTTGGCCGCTAGTGCGCCTACTAGTTCTAATTGGTAATGCCTTCACGCCTGGTAAAGGATATAAAGCGGGGCCTTTTGCTTCTGCTGAAGAACTTCGTGAATTAGTCGATCGAGCCCAAGCAGAAGATCTAATCGAGGCACAAGAGCGTGAAATGATTCACTCGGTATTTGAGTTGGGTGAAACTTTTGCCAAAGAAGTCATGGTTCCACGTACCGAAGTAGTTTGGATCGAAAAGGACAAAACTTTGCGCCAAGCAATTTCTTTGGCACTAAGGTCTGGTTACTCCAGAATTCCGGTAATCGGTAATGATGCTGATGATGTACTGGGAATAGTTTATTTAAAAGATATCTCTCGACGAATCTTTGAAAATGCCGAAGCTGAACGAAACGAAACCGTGGAGAGCTTAATGCGGCAGGTAATATTTGTCCCCGATAGTAAGCCAGTGGATGAGTTATTACGCGAAATGCAGGCTGCCAGAGTGCACCTTGCTGTAGTTATCGATGAGTATGGTGGCACCGCTGGGTTGATAACGATTGAAGATATTTTAGAAGAAATTGTTGGTGAAATTGCCGATGAGTATGACACACAAGCCCCTGAAATAAGTGAGCTTGGTCCAGAAACTTTTAGAGTCAGTAGCCGTGCTCACGTTGATGATGTTGCTGACTTAGTCAATTTGGAACTTTCAGGAGTAGAAGAAGGTGTAGACACCATAGGTGGCTTACTTGCAAAAAGACTTGGAAGAGTGCCGATACCTGGCGCAGCGATAGAGATTGAAAATTGGGAATTCACGGCCGAACGCGCAGCAGGAAGAAGAAACAGAATTGGAACAGTTTTAATTCGAAAGTTACCTGAAGCAAAGTCTGAAGAACAAGAATAATTTGAAAAAAGATCACAAAGCCGGGTTCGTTGCTGTTGTAGGTAGGCCCAACACTGGAAAGTCTACGCTGATAAATGCACTAGTTGGCGAAAAGTTCGCAATAATTTCTGATAAACCACAAACTACTAGGTCGCTCATTAGAGGGATTATCTCTAAAGATGGCTATCAAATTTTAATTGTCGACACACCAGGTATACATAAACCTAAGACTTCTTTAGGCGCACGATTAAATGAATTAAGCAAAGAGGCAATTCAAGACGTTGAGCTCATTGCTATGTGTTTTCCAGCAGATCAAAAAATTGGTCCAGGTGATCAATTTATATTAAATCAAATTAAAAATTCTAAGAAACCCTTATTTGCTCTAATTACTAAATCTGATCTAGTTTCAAAAAATGAATTATTAGAGAAACTAAATGAAGTTTCCTTGGTAGGTGAAGTTGAATGGAGTGAAATAATTCCAATATCAAGTGTTAGCAGAGAAAATTTAGAGACACTAGAGTCTCGAATTGTTGAATACCTACCGATATCTCCTGTGTTATATCCATCAGAATTGGTAACTGATCAAGATTTGGAAAAAAGAATTTCTGAATTAATTAGAGAAGCTGCCCTTGAGGATTTGACAGAAGAATTGCCACACTCGGTAGCGGTCTTAATTGACGAGATCTTTGAAGCGGATTCAAAGAAGGGAAAAATTCTTAAAATTTTTGCAAGTATCTATGTCGAGCGAGATAGCCAAAAAGCAATTCTTATCGGGGCACAAGGTAGTCGTCTGAAAAAAATAGGCAGTGAAGCTAGAAGAGAAATTGAAAAAATCACCTCACAAAAAGTCTTTCTTGATATAAGAATAAAAATAGCTAGCGACTGGCAGTCTGATGCGAAGTTGTTGAGCAAACTTGGCTTTGACCAATACAATTAAATTGTGCCGTTTTTTCGAGATCAAGCGATTGTGCTTCGTACCCATAAGCTGGGTGAGGCAGATCGAATCATCACTTTTCTTACTAAGAAGAATGGCAAAGTAAAAGCAGTTGCCAAGGGAGTAAGAAAGACCACTTCAAGGATTGGTTCACGATTAGAGCCCTTTTCGCACGTAGATGTGCATTTTCATATCGGAAAGTCGCTCGACATAGCTACTCAGATTGAAAGCTTGTTCCCATTTGGATCGATTTTTTCTCAGGATTATGAAAATTGGCTAGCGGGTCAAATCCTGCTAGAGACAGCTGAAAAGTTGGCAATAGAAGAGAAAGAGCCATTTGAGGAGCTTTACTTACTCTTGCTAGCTGCAATAAGAAGCCTTTTTAAAAAAGAACATCAAGCAAATTTAATAGTGGACGCATTCTTAATTCGTGCTATGGGATTGGCAGGCTATGCTCCAAGATTTGACGAGTGCGCAAGTTGCGGAGAAAAAGCAGAATTGAATTTTTCTATAGATTTAGGTGGATTAACTTGTGACAGCTGTAAACCTGCTGGCTATGTCAGACTTAATAATGAAGAAGCAGCTCATCTAAGGTCATTGATAAATGGAAATTGGCAAGTTGTGGAGGGTTCGTCCAGTAAAATTAAGAAAGATGTCAGTTCATTAATTTCAAATTATGTGCAATGGCACTTAGAAAAAGGTTTAAAGTCACTTAGAATGATTGAACGTTAGAGAGATTATGAATAATCAACCAAATTTTAAAAAACTTAAAATTCCAAAACATATTGCAATCGTGATGGATGGTAATGGCAGATGGGCCAAGCAGAGAAACTTACCTCGAACGAAAGGACATGAAGCTGGCGAAATTGCACTGCTTGAAGCAGTGCACGGAGCTTTAGCTGCAGGGGTAAAAAATTTAAGCGCCTATGCCTTCTCTACAGAAAACTGGCGACGCTCACCAGAAGAAGTCAAATTTCTCATGGGATTTAATCGAGAAGTGATACATCGTCGCCTCGATGAGATGCACGAGCTGGGGGTTAAAGTTCGCTGGGTGGGTAGAGAGCAGAAGCTATACCGCAGCGTTAAATCTGAATTGCTAAAAGCTGAAGAAAAGACTAAGGCAAATAAAAACTTAACTTTATATATGTGCGTTAACTACGGTGGGCGAGCTGAAATAATTGATGCGATAAATAAGTTAATGCTAGACGTGAAAAATCCTAAATTAAAAATTGATAAAGTAACTGAAAAGATTTTTAATAACTATTTAGATGAACCAAAAATGCCAGAAGTCGACCTTTTCCTGCGCACTTCTGGGGAGCAACGCACTAGTAATTTCTTACTTTGGCAGTCTGCTTATGCAGAAATGGTCTTTTTAGATGTACTTTGGCCAGACTTCACTAGGGAACATCTTTACCAAGCGATTGAAATGTATTCTCAGAGAGATCGACGCTTTGGAGGGGCGAAGCCCAACTTATGAGTACAAAAATGAATGTACCTTTTTTTACCGATGAGTTTGTAAACAGTAGCCCGGTGCTATTAAAAGAAATTTCTGAAGTACTCGATTCTAGAAACCTGATATTGGGTCAGAAGGTAACCGAATTTGAGCGAAATTTTGCCGAGTTTTTAGGCGCATCTCACTGCATATCAGTTGCCAATGGCACTGATGCGCTTGAAATCGCCTTAAGAGCCTTAAAGATTGGCCGAGGAGACAAGGTTGCAACTGTGGCTAACGCAGGTTTCTACACCTCTACTGCGGTTCATCAAATCGGAGCAGAACCTATATTTATTGAAATCGATCCTGATAGCTTTTTGATCTCAACTGAGGATCTCACAGAGAAAATTGAGCAAGAGAAAATTAGCGCGATTGTCGTAACCCATCTCTATGGGCTACCTGCAAATATCGAAGAAATTGTGAAGCTGGCAAAAGCTCGAGATATCTACGTGGTTGAAGATTGCGCCCAAGCCCATGGTTTGAAAATCAACAATAAATTTGCCGGGACCTTTGGCGACATATCAACATTTAGCTTTTATCCGACTAAAAATCTAGGCGCTCTTGGAGATGGTGGTGCACTTGTTACTTCGAACAGTGATCTGGCAGCGTTAGTAAAGAGTATTCGCCAATACGGCTGGGGTGAAAAATATGATGTCAGAACTCCATTTGGCAGAAATAGTAGATTAGATGAGATTCAGGCAGCAGTTTTAAACAAAAAACTTGAATCACTTCAAAAAAACAATGAATTACGAAAATTTGCTGCTAATCGATATATGAATAATCTAATTAATTTACCTATTAAATTTTCTAATCAATTGCAAAATGGTGTTGCACATCTAATGCCGATAGTTGTTGAAACTAGAGAAATGTTAATGAATTATTTATTAGATTCGGGAGTTCAAACTGCAATTCATTATCCAATTCCAGATCATAAACAATCGGCTTATCAATACGAGATAAAATTGCCCGCAACAGAAGAATTGTGCAACACTGTTATGTCGCTACCAATATTCCCAGGAATTAGTAATGCCCAAATAGATTACGTCTCAGAAAAAATTAAGGCTTTTTATGAGTCTAGATAGTTCAGAGATAAAAGTTTCAGGAGTGCAGTTATTAAATTTAAAGAAGAATTCTGATCCACGGGGGAATTTATTAGCATTTGAAAATGATCAAGATTTACCTTTTATAGTCAAGAGAATTTTTATAGTTGATGGAGTTCCTGAAAATGAAGTTCGCGGAATTCATGCCCATAGGGAATGTTGGCAGTTTTTAGTTGCTGTAGCTGGCAGCATATCTGTGGGGTTTGACGATGGGTCAAACTCTCAGGAATTGGTTCTAGACCGAAATGATGTAGGTCTGCTCTTGCCTCCGTTAACTTATGGAAGGCAGTTTAACTTTTCTCCAGATGCAGTATTGCTTGTTTTGGCTTCCCATTCATACGATTTGAATGACTACATAGATGATTATGAAGAATTTTTACAGATACGCGGTAATAATAATTAAATTAACCCCTCTTGTTCGGAGTGGCAGTAAGTAGTATTCTCGATTTATAAATTAATCTTCCAAGAGCAAAAGTCCGTCGGGGAAGGCGAAGCTATTGCTAGGAGGAAGATAAGTGGATGCCCTGATTGCTGGCAAAGTTCAAAATGCCAGAGGTTTTTTGCACATGCACTCTGTGCCGCGTGGTTTAGTTTCTCATGTTGATTGGGCCATTTCAGCGGTTTGTGAAAATCAAGTTTCTTTGAATTGGGAACCGCAACCCATAGAAGCCGGCTCAATGCGGGCAAGTGCTACTTGGGTAGGTAGTGATGGGTTTGCCTCTCGGCTAATTTCTTCGCTGGCTAAGTGGTCAAAGATTCGTATGGACATTACACAACAACCAACAAATTCCTCAAAAGGAGAGCGTTACTCTTTAACGCCAACGCTTGGAGTTTATCGAGCAGTAATTGATGAATTTGGTGAAACTAATATTCCTGAATCAAGAATAAGGGCCGCGTTAAAGCGAAGTATTGAAGAATCTGAGCCAGCTGAAGTCGAAATAGCTTTTTTATTAGGTGATCCATGGGATGAAGAATTAGAGCCATTTCGAAGAGCGCAGAGCGATACAAGTGTTCGCTGGCTAAACAGAACGGGCTAACAAAAAAACCATGAATAGCTATAAGAAATTGGCTATTGTTAGAGATTTTATTCTATACGACCTATCGCCCCTGGTTTTAATTTTTATTTTAATCAATAGATTTTTTGGTCCTTCCCTGTACGGAATTAACGACGACGCATTTATTTCATGGTTAATTACTGGAGAGGAGGCGCAAGGAAACCATAGGTTTTCTGTTTATACAGGATATTTTTATGGTATTTATCTCCAAACTATTTCAAATATTTTTCCGAATCAAGAATGGCATGGAATAACACAAATAGTTTTAATTGGAATTAATTTTATTTTGTTAAGTAACCTAGTTGGTAAAAAAATAGATAGTTTCGAAATTAAATTGTTTATTAGATTATATATATATACGTTTTTCGCTTGGTATCTATTAAACCCAACATATACAATGACGGCAACGCTATTGGGTATAGGCGGTTTTATATTTTTCTATCTTGCATTAAACTGCAGAAACAAAAAAAATTTTTTCCTTCTATTTATTCTTTCAATTTTGAGTCAATTTTTTTCATATCAAATTAGGCCAGACAGCTTTTTTTTATCAGTAATCGTAGTTATCGGCTTAGTTGCCTACCATATTATTGTAGGGAAAAAAAAATTTACTAAAATTATTATTGTTCTACAAAATATAATACTTATGGC